>CBETNY010000335.1:0-2860 GCA_965537275.1 uncultured bacterium
TGTACTCCTTTTATTTGTTTTTCTTCGATGAGTATTTTCTCCACTTTTTGGCCGTTTCGAATTTCGACTTTGTAATCGGTAAGCCAATGTAACAAAGCATCCAGTATATCGCGAGCCTTGTTGCTCGTAGGAAAATAGCGTCCTCCGCGTTCCAGGCTCGTTTCAACACCATAACGGTGTAGCAGATTTAAAATGTCGGTTGAATAGAATTGCGCAAAAGCATTTCGCAAAAAGCGTCCATTGGGATATACATGTTTGATAAACTCCCCGATGGGGGCGTTGTTGGTGATGTTGCAGCGTCCTTTGCCGGTAATCAGCAATTTTCGACCGGGGCCGGCCATCTTTTCCAATACAAGGACCCTGCCACCCAGTTCGGCGGCACGTCCCGCAGCCACAAGGCCTGCCGCACCGGCGCCAATCACAATAACATCAAAATTTTTCATGGTTTGCAAAGGTATTCCTTTTTGCCTACATGGAGTGTCCGGGGTGATGAATCCAGCGTCTTGCAAACCCTTCAATGGAGGGGGTGGGGTTAATCTGAATTGTGCACCTGAAATTTAGAGCGGGTAGAACTTTTTATTACATTTGTTGAGTTGACTCCTAAATCATAATATTTATGGATGGCATAGCATTACATCAACTTTTTTTAGGCGTGTTACAAACCACTGTGGTGGCTACTATTGTATTGTTGTTGTACCGTTTACGCTCTGTTTTCGGATTGTCGCTGCTTTACCTTACATTGGGTATTTTCAGGGGATTGCACTTCATGGTGAGTAAAACCTTTGCTGTCCATATCTTACCGGGAATTCAAATTTCGCTGGGCTCAAGTGTCTTTTTTACGGTTTTCCTTTTTGTAATTTTATTAATTTATATCAGGGAAGGGCCTTTTGAAGCGCGAAAACTGATTTATTCATTGGTTTTTGCCGCCATTGTGTTTGCTTTGATGCAATGGATTATTACGCTGGGATTTGGTCAGCCTGAGATGATTCATTTCTACAATAACCCGAAAGCCTTTTTTGGTGTAGGTTGGCGGGTGCTGGGTACCGGGCTCATCATGATGTTACTTGACTCGCTGTTGATCATCTTTACTTATGAGAAGGTTTCGTCCATCACCACCCGTTATTTTTTCCGGATTTTTCTGACCATGGCCATCATTTTGGTGTGGCACTCGGTAATTTTTGCCTTGTTTGCATATGGAGGTACCTCCAGGTTTAAGCCCATATTAATGGGTGGTTTGGTATCCAAGATACTTCCTTTGGTGATGTATACTTTGATTTTTTGGCTCTATCTGGTGGTCGTTGAAAAAAGGGAGCCGACACTATACAATGCTGATTACCAATTGAAAGATGCATTCGATTTGTTGACTTACCGAAATAAATATGAAATAGCCATTCATCAAAAAAAAGTCGCTGAGAAAGCGCTTCGTCTCAGTGAAGAAAAATTCAGAATCGCGATTAATTCCATTGGCGATGCTGTGATGACCACCGATAGGTCAGGCAATGTGGCACATATGAATCCGGTGGCCGAAAAGCTTACCGGCTGGTTGTTGTCGGAGGCAAAAGGTCAACCGTTGGAAAATGTTTTTCATATTATCAACGAAGACAACCGCCAAAAAGTGGAATCTCCGGTAAGCCGTGTGCTTCGTGAAGGTAAGGTGGTGGGATTGGCCAACCATACGCTTCTCATCACAAAATCGGGCAACGAGATGCCCATTGCCGATAGCGGGGCTCCCATCAAAAATGATCAGGGCCAGATTGAAGGCGTAGTCTTGGTTTTTAAGGATCAGCGTCACGAGCGCGAGTTAATGCGTCAACTGCGTGAAGCCGAAGAAAAATACCGGATTGCCTTTAAAACCAGTCCCGATGCCATTACCCTTAATCGTCTGGATGGTACCTATATTGATGTTAATGAAGGTTTTACAAAATTCACGGGCTATTCATTCAATGAGGTTATTGGAAAAACATCGCTGGCACTTAACCTTTGGGTTGACCCGTCCGATCGAGAAACGTTGAGAAAAGGTCTTCGTGACAAGGGGATTATTCGAAATATGGAAAGCGCCTATAGGCTAAAAGACGGTAGTATAAATATGGCCATGATTTCGGCAAGTATGATTAATATAGGGAATACTCCCCATATTTTATCCGTTATCAAAGACATTACCGACCGTATAAAGGACGAACAAGCGTTAAAGGAACTCAACAGTAAATTGAATGCTGTTTTTGAGCATTCGCTCAATGCAATTTTTATTCTTAACGAAAAAGGCATTATTGTGTTTGCCAACCAATCCACCGCCAAAGTTTTCGGTTATCCGCTTGAAAGTATGATTGGATCACATTTTGAAAAATTTGTCGCTGAAGAAAGCCTTTCGGAAGTACAAGACCATTTTCATAGAAGGCAGTCCGGAGAGGAGGTGCCTGCCCGGTATGTTATTTCGGTGATACGCAAGGATGGTGTAAAAAGAAAGGTTGAAATCAGCGCTGCTGCTGTTTCTGATGTCCAAAACGAAAAAACAACCATTGTTCATGCCTATGATATTACCCAACGGCTGGATGCGGAGGCCCAATTAAAGAATAGTGAAGAACGACTGAAAGAAGCGGAAAAGATTGCCCATCTCGGTTATTGGGAGTTGAATGTTCCGGAAAACAAGCTTTACTGGTCGGATGAAGTATATCGAATGTTTGGCCTTGAGCCACAGGAATTTGGTGCTACCTATGAGGCTTTCCTCGATTTCATTCATCCCGATGACCGTGAGAGCGTCAACCGGGCATATCTCAATTCGCTCGATACGAAGCAAGCGTATGATGTGATTCACCGGATTGTTTTAAAATCGGGTGAAGTAAAATGGGTACACGAAAAATGC
>CBETNY010000336.1:0-2853 GCA_965537275.1 uncultured bacterium
CCCACGCCTTGCGGCACTAGATCCTAAGTCTAGCGCGTCTACCAATTTCGCCACATCCGCAAAAACATTCCCCGGTTAAAAGGGGTGCAAATATACGACTTTTTTATTTTCAAAATAGTTCGTTAAACACATTAAGCGTTTCACCAGCAAACATCAGGAAATCAACATGATTTATCGCAACTTCTCGTTCTGTTTATGACGCAGTTTATCGCGGGTTTCCTTCTTAATGAGATTTTTTTCGAGTGCATCGGTTAAATCGACACCTGTTTGATTGGCCAAACACATCAAAACAAACAGCACATCGGCCATCTCATCCGCCAAATCAACCGATTTATCCGATTCTTTAAACGATTGTTCACCATATTTTCGAGCAATAACGCGGGCTACCTCCCCCACCTCCTCGGTAAGCATGGCCATGTTGGTAAGCTCGTTAAAATAACGCACACCGGTGGTATTGATCCATTTGTCGATTCGTTGTTGTGCCTCCTGAATGGTCATATTTCAATGGTTTTAATCGTATAAAAGTATAAAATATAAAAAACGAAAAAGAGACCGTCCCGGTTTTGGGGCAGTCTCCATTAATTTTTTACGGCTATATAGAAAAATTGCGAAATGTTCCGCTCACTATCTGTATTCGTCAGAAACAGTCAGTTTCTTTCTGCCTTTGGCTCTTCTTCTTTTGATTACCTTCCGGCCATTCACGGTTGACATTCTCTCACGGAAGCCGTGTTTGTTCTTTCTTTTTCTTACTGATGGTTGAAAAGTTCTTTTTGTCATCGTCCTGTTTATTTTGGGAGTGCAAAAATAGATTATTTTTTGGAATCACAAAACCCTTTGGAAAAATTTTATCTCTTTTTTCAAAAAATATAATTCCCGACAAGGGTATAAAAGGATGCCCCTGAGTTAAAATGAATGTTTTAACTCAGGGAACAAGCTTCCTCTATTTTTCGGGAGCATGTTTTAATGTTTCCACTAAAAAGTCCCAGAATTTCTGCACCGTGGCAATATTCACCTTTTCGTCGGGGGAATGAGGCCAGCGAATGGTCGGGCCAAACGAAATCATATCCCAGTTGGTATAGACCGAACCCAACAAGCCACATTCCAAACCGGCATGAATGACTTTTACCTCGGGAACTTTACCAAATTTGTTGTTATAAATCTCTTTCATCTCCTTCAGGATAACCGAATCGGGATTGGGTTTCCAACCCGGATAGTCGCCGGAACTAACGGCTTTCAATCCGGCGGCTTCGTGCGAAGCCCTTACATCGGCAGCAATTTTATTTTTCCCTTCTTCGGTGAGGCTGCGCTGCAAGCTGAGCATTTCCAGTTTGCCATTTGCCGCTTTTACAACCGAAAGGTTTGTAGAAGTTTCGACAATACCTTCCAAATCGGGACTCATGGTAATCATACCATTGGGGCAATCCGCAACCGCTTTGAACAGGCTTGCCTGTGCTTTTTCTTCCATTACTTTTGCGGGCATGTCAGTTGCTGTGGCAGTGACAACAACACCGGCATCGGTTTTGGCAAATTCATCTTTCACAATTTGTTCAAACTCTTTCACAAAAGCTTCGAAATCGGCTTTTTTATCTATAGGTACCACTACCGTTGCAAAAGCTTCACGGGGGATTGCATTTCTCAGGTTACCGCCTTCCATGGAAGACACACGCAAACCATATTTTTCAGCTGCTGTGACCAGTAATGCATTAATAATTTTATTCGAATTTCCGCGGCCCAAATTAATATCCAAGCCCGAGTGTCCACCTTTAAGACCCTTGACAGCTATTTGATAAGCGGCCATTCCTGCGGGAACATCTTCTTCGTTGTATTCCATCTCGCCATTGGTATTAACACCACCGGCACAGCCAATATACAATTCACCTTCATCTTCCGAATCGAGGTTCAAAAGAATGTCACCATCAAGCAAACCGGGTTTCAACCCCTCGGCACCGGTCATTCCGGTTTCTTCATCAATGGTAAACAACCCCTCGATGGGCCCGTGGGCAATATCTTTTGATTCGAGAACAGCCATTGTAGCAGCCACACCCATTCCGTTATCGGCACCCAGGGTAGTACCACGGGCGGTTACCCATTCGCCATCCACATAGGCATCAATGGGATCTTTTTCAAAATCGTGATCGACGTCCGAATTTTTTTGAGGAACCATGTCTAAATGCCCCTGCAAAACAATACCTTTCCGGTTTTCCATCCCTTCGGTGGCCGGTTTTTTGATAATAACGTTACCCACCTCATCGACTTTGGTTTCAAGGCCAAGGTCTTCGCCAAATTTTTTCATAAATTCGATTACCTTGGCTTCTTTTTTCGAAGGACGGGGGATTTGTGTCAAACTGTAGAAATTTTTCCACAGGGCTTTCGGTTCAAGATTCAATATTTCTTTACTCATAATATTTTAAAATTTATTTTTTCGTTTGTAAAATTAAACATTATTCCTTTATAACGGCTTTTCAAGTTCTCGAAAACTAATATAGCGCTGTTCGTAAAGACTTAACAAAAACCTGGGCACCCTTTCGGTGGCAGGAGCAATTAAATCGCCCCGCTCGGCTTCAACCTGATCGCATATTTGCTGAACATTCCGTTTTCCATCCATAGCCAACCAAACAGCACTTCCATTTTCATCAAGTTTAATATGAAAAAAAGGTGATTTTCGCCGTGGCACAAGCATACGCTGCCAAAATTCATTTTTAAACCGGGGTAAACGTAAATTCACTTTACCTTCATCCGAAATAACATGTTCACACAAAGCCACGGGTGTAAGGTCTAGAAAATTGGCTTTTTTAAGAATCTTACGTCTTTGAAAAAAATTTAATCGCACGTTGGAAGTTTTAAAGTTTGCGT
>CBETNY010000337.1:0-2836 GCA_965537275.1 uncultured bacterium
TGACGAGTGGGATATTACCATTGTGGATCAGTTTAAAACCCATTATTATCAACCCGGTTTTTTATTTATTCCTTTCGGGATGTATTCGCGCGAGGATGTTATAAAGCCAAAAAGTGATTTTTTCCCCATTGGGGTGAATGTGATTTATTCGAAAATTGAAAAAATTGAAGCTGCCGACAACAAGGTGCTTTTGGCTGAAGGGGTTGTGTTGAATTATGATATTTTATTGATTGCAACCGGAACCCGCACGGCACCTGAAGAAACGCCCGGCTTGAAAGATAAGCTGTGGTATAAAGAGATTTTTGATTTTTATACCATTGAGGGCGCCCTTGCTTTACGCGATTTCTTTAAAACCTGGCAAGGTGGCGAATTGGTGGTAAACATTGCCGAGTTGCCTTACAAATGCCCTGTGGCTCCCCTGGAATTTGTCTTTTTTGCCGATGCTTTTTTTACTGAACGTGGGATGCGCGATAAAGTGAATATCACCTATGTTACCCCGTTACCCGGCGCTTTTACCAAGCCCAGGGCTACCAAAATGCTTGGCGAACTGCTGAAATCTAAAAATATTAACATTGTTCCTGACTTTAATGTTGCCGAGGTAAATAATGATGAAAAGAAAATCATCGATTTTGCCGGCAAGGAAGTCAAATTCGATTGCTTAGTCAGCATTCCTACCAACCTGGGTGATGCCATGATTGAGCGAAGCGGATTGGGTGACGATATGAATTTTGTGCCAACTGATAAACATACTTTACAGTCAAAAGCCCATGAGAATATTTTTGTTATCGGCGATGCTGCCAATTTACCCACTTCAAAAGCTGGTTCTGTGGCTCATTTTTCTGCTGAAATTCTTGAGGAAAACCTGATGTGCTTTATCGAAGGCCGGCCTTTTACCGCCAGTTTCGACGGACATGCCAACTGCTACATTGAAACAGGCTATGGCAAAGGGACCCTTATCGACTTTAATTACGACACCGAACCTTTGGCCGGTTCGTTTCCATTTCCCGGAATCGGGCCTTTCGGTTTGTTAAAGGTTACTCGCACCAACCATTACGGAAAGTTGATTTTTAGGTGGTTGTATTGGCATATCCTGCTCAAGGGGAAAGAGATGCCCATTGATTCTGAGATGCAGATGGCCGGTAAAAAGCTTTAAGTCAAATCAAAATAAATTAAACTTAAAGCTATGGAAAATAACAAAATGCAACAGCAAATAGATGAAATTAACCGGAAACTCGACCTGGTACTGGAAGAAGTTTCTGCACAGCGGGAAGTACGTCAAACAGCCACTGATCTGGTTTCCGATATCTCAATAATTGGGAAAGATATGTTTGGTGCGGCAGTCACCGAACTGGATGCTGCAGGGGTTGAAATTGACGGGGAGGCCGTAAAAGTCCTTCTACTCAAAATTGCCCGTAATATCGATTCACTGAACGAAATGTTCGACATGCTTGAGAGTGCCTTCGACCTGGTGCGTGATATCTCACCGATTTTACGCCAAATGGGACTGGATGGAATCGAGCTTATGCATAAGCTGGAAACCAAAGGCTATATGGATTTTGCTAAGGAATCGGTAAGCATCATCGACAACATCGTTACCCATTTTTCGATTGACGATGTACGGAGTCTGGCTGATAATATTGTCACCATTCTGGAGACAGTGAAAAACCTTACACAACCGGATATGCTGGGAGCCATCAACAATGGTTTGGTGGTTTACAAGAGTCTCGATGTGAAGGATATTCCGGAGTATTCGCTCCTGAAAGCCATGCGCGCCATGAATGCCCCCGAGCTGCGAAAAGGACTGGGTTTTATGATCACATTTCTTAAAAATATTGCCATTGAATCAGAAAAAAATGCAAAAAATTAAATTGTTTCACTTAAAAAAATAATATCATGTCAACAAAAACAATAGCTGGAGTAAACGCAGATGTCACCGAAGAGGGTTACCTGACCGATGCATCACAATGGACCAAAGAAATTGCAAAAGAAATTGCAAAAGAAGAAGGAATCGAACTTACCGACAAACATTTCGAGGTGCTCGAATATGTGCGTAACAAAGTAGCTGCCGGCGAAGGCCTGACCATTCGGGGAATTGGCAAATCAGGCGTGGTGAATGCCAAAACCTTTTATCAGCTGTTTCCGGGTGCTCCCCTGAAAAAAGCAACCAAAATTGCCGGTGTTCCCAAACCGGTTTCATGTATTTAATTCATTAGCTATGGATACAAAAGAAAAAAAACAACCTTTGAAAAAAATCCTGATGATTTGCTCAAAGGCTAATCTCGAAGATGTTTATGCCGCCCTGGTAATGGCCAATGGCGCGGTAATGGAAGGTATCGAAACCAAAGTGTTTTTTACATTTTTTGGTTTGGATGCCATCACTAAAAAACAGATGAATAAACTACATACTGCCACCGTGGGTAATCCTGGAATGCGTATGCCGGGCGGGTTGCCTTTCCCTACCTTGCTGGGGGCTTTGCCCGGTGTAGAGGCTGGAGTTACTTCCATGATGAAAAAAGAGATGGATAAACTGGACATGCCTCCCGTGGATGAGTTTCTTGAACTGATCGAAGCAGGTGGCGGTGAAATCTATGCTTGTAAATTGGCGGCCGATATGTTTAAGTTAAAAAAAGAAGACTTTCACGAAACCGTTAAAGACATTATTACGGTAGGCGATCTTTATGCCATGTGCGATGGCGATGGGACACAAATTG
This sequence comes from uncultured bacterium, assembly GCA_965537275.1. Taxonomy (GTDB): domain Bacteria; phylum Bacteroidota; class Bacteroidia; order Bacteroidales; family F082; genus Sulfidibacterium. The sequence goes on from CBETNY010000337.1 coordinate 2,712, forward strand.
TGTTTACCTAAATGTTTCTTTTTGCCGGTCGGCTGTTGCTAACCAACAGTAAGTTTTATCAACTTAATTTAAAAAGACCTCTCCTTTGGTGAGGTTTTTTTATTTTTGTGGCTTATTAAATGGAA
>CBETNY010000338.1:0-2831 GCA_965537275.1 uncultured bacterium
AATAGCGATCTCACCCGTGAAGGAGAGCGTTATGCCGTATGAGTGACCTTATTTGATGCTACCGGAATCCCCTTTTTGGCGTTAGCCATTTTTTTTCATGGTGGCAGGTACCGGAAAGCTGTTGTCATTGGTTTGTTTCTGTTCACAAAACACTTTTAATTGCTTGAGGCCCTGGTTAATCATTTGCTGCATCATCCCCGGCATGACCAGACCCAACCATTTTCCAAACGGGTATTTTAACCGGTCAATTTGTAAATGCCATTGCACCCGGGTGTGTCCGTTCTTCGATTCAAATTGCCATTGTCCCTTTCCTTGTCCTTGCGGGCCGAAGTTTAATTGCGTCTCAATGGATGACAATGAATCACTTTTTACAATGGTGATGCTTCCTTCGCCCATTTTTTCCCCTTTCCAATGGCGGACGGCTCCCACACCTCTTTCCTTTCCGGTGTAGGTGTTGACCATGGTGCTGTCGGTTTCGAAGGGCGACCATTGTTCCCAATTTTGTAACCGGTTTACCTGTTCGTAAATTTTTTCAACCGGTTCATTGATGACGATCTGGCCGGTAGCGCCTGCTTCTGCAGGCAGAAACAGGGGAATAATCAAAAATAAAACCATGAGGGTCATCATGATGATCAGGGTAAGTTTTAGTGCTTTCATTTGATGAAGTGTTATTTTTGAAAAGTGTTTTTTAAACGTCTGCATGCTTCTTTGACGGTTGACAGGGGAGCCGCCAGGTTCATTCGTTGAAACCCTTCACCCCCCGCGCCGAAAATCGGGCCGTGGCTCAATCCCAAACCGGCCTCAAAAATGAGTTTGTCTTTAATTTGCTCATCGTTTAACCCGGTCTCTCTGAAATCAATCCAGGCCAAATAGGTGCCTTCGGCCCGGATGAGCTTTATGTGAGGAAGCTCACGGCGAAGAAAGTCGTCGAGATAGTCGAAATTATGCTGAACGTATTGCATTAACTGGTCAACCCACTGGGCGCCATGGCGGTATCCGGCAGTGGAGGCCGCATAGCCAAACAAATTGCCACCGATAATATGAAATCGTTTTAAGATAAATTGAAAGGCCTCGCGAAGTGCTTTGTTGGAGATGATGACCGATGAGGTGGACAATCCGGCCATGTTAAAAGTCTTGCTGGGGGCAATGCAGGTGATGGTAATGTTGGCAATTTCAGGCGAAATACCGGCCATGGGAATGTGCCGGTTTCCCGGGAGAATCAAATCGTTGTGAATTTCATCGGAGATAATCGTCAGGTGGTTGCGAAGACAAATTTCACCGATTTTTTCCAACTCGTCACGGGTAAAACAGCGTCCGGTGGGGTTGTGTGGATTGGACAATAAAAGGATACTGGCATCTTTGGCTTTTTTTTCCATGTCCTGAAAATCAATTTCATACCGGCCATTTTTTAAACACAGCCGGTTCTCAATCAACGTGCGTTGGTTGGTTTGGATGGCTTCGAAAAAAGGAAAATAGACAGGCGGTTGCACCATGACGCCTTCTCCCGGTTTGCTGTAAGCCAGAATGGCAAAGTTAACGGCCGGAACCACGCCGGGACTAAAGCTAATCCATTCTTTCTCAATATCCCAGCCATGACGGTTTTTTACCCAGTCGATAATCGATTGGTGGTATGCATCGTCCCGCAGGGTATATCCGTAAACAGGGTGCTCAGCCCGTTTTTTAACGGCTTCCACAATAAAATCGGGCGTCTCAAAATCCATGTCGGCCACCCACATGGGAAGGACATCGGCTTTGTTAAAATATCCCTGCCGGAAATCATATTTTACACTGCCGGTGTTTTCGCGAGGAACCGGATGGTCAAAATCATATTTTTTCATCTTTTTCTACTTTTTGAAACGGGTTTAAAAACTTTGTTTGAGCACTTTTATTTTGTTGGCAACCTTTGCCATGGCGGGTATTTTTGGCTCCGGCAGCGGTCCTGTAAAAGGAGCACCTCTTTTTAAATAGTATTTCAGAAAACTGTTGGCCGTCATGCCGTATTTGCGGATAAACTGGGCACGACCTGCATTTTTTCGCACCCGGCCGGTCGATTTCGAACCAAAATGATACACACGACTTCGGCTTACACCTTTAAAATATCTCAGTCCCGCCTGCCACAATTTCATCGAAAAATCAGGATCGGAATACATGCCTGGCGAAAATTCGGTACTCATGCCACCTACCCAGTCCCATAGTTCAAGCGGGACAACAAGGGGTGGCCAGGTGCTGCCGCTCCAATCGGATTTTTCAAAGGATTGAAACGCATTGAGTAAAGCTTCTTCACGAAAATTTTCCAATCGATCACCATAATCCTGAACAATCACACAGGGATTTCCCGTTTCGTAAGGCTCAATCATGGTGGCCGATAACATAAAGGGCCGGCCTTCCAGCTGTTCTATCTCCTTCCATAATTCCAGGTCCCATCCGGGTAATAGATACATGTCGTCGTTGATGTAAACCACATACTTTGTAGATACCAGCGAGCGGCAAACATTCAATCCGTAACAGATTCCAATGTTTTGATCAGCAATTACATAATCAAGGTCTTCCTGCTGTTGAACCCACTCTCGACTCCCGTCTTTGCCTTCATTTATTAAAACAATGATTTGATGATTAAAATGGGCATGTTTCCTGATGCTTCCGATGCAAAGTTTCAGGTATTCCAGGTTGTTCCAGCTGGGAATAAGCAATGAGAATTTCTGTTCCGATTGCTTCGGACGGACGTGCTTTTTCAGGGTTGTATGAATCATGGGACAAACAGCTGTTTTAAGGTATTTGGGTCAAAAATACAAAAAGAACAGGCATTCCCCATGATTTGGCTTTATTTGGAA
>CBETNY010000339.1:0-2827 GCA_965537275.1 uncultured bacterium
ATGCGCTGGATGAGCAAGCTGTAAGCCGTTTACGCCGCAGAAAACATCGTGAAGCCAAGCCGCTGGCCGTGATGTTTCGCGATTTGGAACAGGTAAAAAAATATCTATACGTTGATAAAGATGAGCAAGCCTTATTGCTTAGCTGGCGCAGACCCATTGTTTTATTAAAACAAAAAGTTGATTTACCACCATCGCTTAGCCGGGGTTTGAATACACTGGGTGCGGTTTTACCCTACATGCCCTTCCATTATTTATTATTTGAAAAGTTGAAAACACCTGCCATTGTGCTCACGAGCGGTAACCTTTCGGATGAGCCGGTTTTGATTTCAGATGAAGAAGCACTTAAACAATTGGACGGGGTAGCGGATGCTTTTGTTGGCTACAACCGTGAAATATATAATCGTGCCGATGATTCTGTGGCCATGGTGGTAAATGGAAAAACAAGGCTGATCAGGCGATCGAGAGGCTATGTCCCGTCCCCCATCCGGCTGGAATTTGATGCCGAAGGCATATTTGCCACCGGCGCCGAGTTGGTGAATTGTTTTGCGATGGGTAAAGGGAAACAAGCGTTGATGAGCCAGCATATCGGCGACCTGAAAAATCCCGGGACTTTAAGTTTTTATAAGGAATCCTTTGAGCGATTTAAAGGACTGTTCAGATTTTCACCCCGGCAGGTGGTGGCCGACCTGCATCCCGATTATCTCTCTACCCGTTTTGCCGAAGATTTAAACCTGCCATTGGTGCAGGTACAGCATCACCACGCACACATCGCCTCCTGCATGGCTGAACATGGATTAGATGAAAAGGTCATCGGCATAAGTCTGGATGGCACAGGTTTGGGAACCGACGGGAAAATTTGGGGTGGAGAGATCCTGGTTTGTGACTTAAATACCTTTAAACGGTTTTCACATTTAGAGTATATTCCACAGCCCGGCGGTGATTTGGTAACCCGTAAGCCGTGGCGCATGGCCGTTTCATATTTGGTCCAATCGTTGGGAATAAACGAAACACAAAAATTGTATCCGGATTTATTCCCCGGAGTGAGTCAGGCAGCCTTTGAGACAGTGATGATGATGCTCGATAAAAAGCTAAACTGTCCCGAAACCAGTAGCATGGGCAGGTTATTTGATGCCGTAGCAGCCCTCACCGGCATTTGTCAGTTTTCGAGCTATCATGCTGAAGCCCCCATGCGGCTTGAATCGACAGTAACCGAAGGCGTATTTGGTGTTTATCCGTTTAAAATCAGAGAAAAAGACATCTCTGTTATGCCCATGATTCAGGAAATTGTAAAGGATAAGCTATCAGGCATTCCGGTCGGTATTATTGCTGCTAAATTTCACAATACGGTTGTGAATTTGGTTGTTCAAGCCGTTCAGCAAACATCCCGCCAAAGCGGTTTAAAAAAAGTTGTACTTTCGGGAGGCAGTTTTCAAAATCGAATTTTGTCGGAAAACATTGAAAATCAGCTTGTCGAAAAAGGACTTCGCGTGTTTGCACATGAAAAAGTTCCTTCTAACGATGCAGGCATTGCGCTGGGCCAACTGGCCATTGCCGCTAAAAGAAGTGTAAATAGAAAAAGTGAGTAAAAATTATTATTTCATCAAAAACAGAAAAGATGTGTTTAAGTATTCCGGCAAAAATTGAAAAGATAAACGGAGAAAAAGCCCTTTGCTCGGTAGGAGGATCAACGTATGAAGCCAACTTGCAATTGCTTATGAATGAGCAGGTCCAGGAAGGTGATTATGTATTGATTCATACGGGTTTTGCCATTCAGAAGTTGGATGAGGAAGAGGCAAAAGCAAGTCTTGATACCTTTGCAGCTTTCAATCAACTGAACAACGAAATGGATGAAGAGGAAAAGAAGCTCAATAAAAGATTGATTTAAATGAAATATATTGATGAATACCGGGATAAAGAGATTGCGCAATCGCTGGCAAAGCAAATTGCGGAAATTTCCACCCGGCCGGTGAAGCTAATGGAAGTTTGCGGCGGACATACCATGTCGATTCAAAAGTTCGGCATCCCCGGTTTGTTGCCTGAAACGGTGGAATTGATTTCGGGGCCCGGCTGCCCGGTGTGTGTTACCAGCCGCAGTTATATCGACCGGGCCATCGCATACAGCCGGCTTGATGATGTGATTATCACCACCTATGGCGACCTTATCCGTGTACCTGGTTCATCCTCAACCCTGGAAAAAGAAAGAGCCAAAGGAGCCAATATTCAGGTTGTCTATTCCATTATGGATGCTTTGCTGGTTGCCAAACACAATCGCCGGAAAAAAATTGTTTTCCTTGGTATCGGCTTTGAAACCACTGCGCCCGGAACGGCTGCAGGCATATTACAAGCCAAGGTGGCCGGCATCTTTAACTTCTACGTTTACAGTGCCCACAAAGTAATGCCCCCGGCCATGGAAGCCTTAATTGATGAAGGCGTGCAGATCAACGGCTACATTGGGCCCGGCCATGTGAGTACCATCACCGGAAAGGGCATTTTTGAAAACATCCCTAAAAAATACGGACTGGGTGTGGTAATCAGTGGTTTTGAACCTGTGGATTTGATGCAAACCATTCTGATGCTGGTCAGGCAAATTGAAAACAACGACCCCAAGGTGGAGATTGAATATACCCGCGCTGTGAAACCCGAAGGCAATGTGAAAGCGCAGCAGATGCTCGATGAAGTTTTTGAACCGCGTGATGACTGGTGGCGTGGATTGGGCGTATTAAAAGACAGTGGGCTGAAGATTAAAAAGGAGTACGAACGGCATGATGCCGAAGTGATGATTCCGGATGTGGAAGTGGAACCTCTGGTGGAACCCAAAGGTTGTATC
>CBETNY010000340.1:0-2826 GCA_965537275.1 uncultured bacterium
AATAGCCGTATGCGAAGCGTACGGAGATCTTGCGAATAGAATTCAGAACCCGGATCGGGTATGAGAATGATGGAAACTTAAACACAAATTGTTCAGGTAAATCCAAGGGATTCTAAAAAAACAATAAATCTGTTTTGTATAGAATAAACGGGATAGATTTCAATGAAAAATATTGGTTATCGTTCCCCATCCCACTCGGCATAAAATTGGTCGAGATAGATTTCCATGAACCGGTGACGTTGAGCTGCCATCTGTTTCCCGGCAGAGGTATTCATCATGTCTTTGAGCAACAACAGTTTTTCGTAAAAATGGTTGATGGTCGGTGCCCGGGCAGCTTTATATTCCTCCTTACTTTGGTTGGGATTGGGTTTGATGGCCGGGTCGTAAAACACCCGCCCTTTAAATCCTCCGTAGCTAAACGCCCGTGCAATTCCCATGGCCCCCATGGCATCCAGCCGATCGGCATCCTGTACAATTTGCAACTCAATGGGAATAGTAGCGGGTAATTCATCCCTGTTTTTAAATGAAACATGGCGAATAATGAACAAAACCTCGTCAATCACAGCCCGTTCAGTTCCGGCCGATTGAAGAAACATTTCGGCTTTGCGCGGGCCCACCTCCTCATCTCCTCCATAAAATTTTGCATCGGCAATATCATGAAGCAATGCACCCAGATTCACCACATAAAGGTTGGCCTTTTCTTCTTGGGCCAGACGCAAGGCCATTTTCCAAACGCGATAAATATGCCACCAATCATGTCCACCTTCAGCACCGGAAAGTTGACCTTTAACAAAATCAATGGTGCGATTTATAACTTGCTGCTCTACGACGTTCATATTAATTGTATTTAACGGCAGCATATCCAACCCAATGGTGGTCGTTGGCCGGAGCCGTCACGCCCATCCGTAAATCATCAACCGGAATCGGTTCATGTTCGATGCTTGATGAATAGCCAATGACCTGCCCCTTTAGCGGTTCCTTAAAGAGCGATTCGTTGAGGTTGTTCACCGTTAACAAACCCAAAGGAACCGAGTAGCGGCCACACCAGGTCCATTTGTACTCCCTGAAATTATCCTCTTCGACGGTCATCCGGCAGAAATCATGAATTTTTCCCGGACTTAAGTAACCGGCAATATCATGAAGGATTTCCATTTCATGGCCTTTGGCATTTTTGTAAGAGGAATAATCGGTTCCATAAAAAGCAAAATTTTTACCTCCCCAGCCTTCATCGCCATAATGAACCGCATCGGTACTGATTACAAATGCATAATCTTCCCCCCATTCCAGGCGCTCCTCTTTCGCCACTACCTCAAGGGCTTGCGATAAATCTTTGGCAAGTTTTTCCATTCGCTCAAAAGGCATGGCCGGAACCAGGATGGAAACAATCTGTACATGCGGGTTATAATGCTGTAGCCAGGGCAATTCGGCTTCCACCGAATGTTCGATTGACTGCATCGAATCATTCACCTGATAATCCTCTCGAGGCAGTCTTTTGATTAACTTCTCACGCATTGCTGAGACTTTAATGCTTCCATAAGGACCTTTCCAGGCATCGAACGAATCAAAAATCAATTGGTTCTCCAAATGAAGTTTGGCCGCTTTGTGCGCCACACCAAACAAAATGACTGTTTTGGCCTTCACCTGACTCAAAGTAGCCGGATACAAGTAACCCACATAGGTATAATCGTCGTGGGGCGATACCACCGCTTTGGCAGGTTTGGAAGTAAGCGTTTCGGTTCGTTTTTTCAACAATTCGCCTTGCTTTTGGCTGATGCGATCTAAAAGGCTGTCGATTTGCCACGGATACTGTGCAAATCCAACGGTGTCGACCAGTTGAGTTCGTTCTTTCATGGTGTGCATGGGATTATTACAGGCGTTGACAAATAAAATCAACACCAAAACAGATACGGAAATATAGATGCTTTTCTTCATTTTATGGTTTGTTTTTCCTACTTAATTCTTTCATCTCACAAAGTGCACCGGTCATAATGAGAAATTATATCAGAATCATTTCAGGTCAAAAGGAAATTCTCACCCATCGAACCGGCAACCTTTTCACAAAATTAATCATTCAGGAAAAACAAAAAGCATTCTGCAAAACAAAAACCTATTCATTCATTACCTTTATACCTTTAGCACCCCCGCCTCATTTTATTCAATCTGTTACAAAAGGTTTCATGAGGTAGTGTCTCCCGAAAGCTAAAAAAACATGAACTATTCAATTCATTGGCAGTATTATTTGAACTTCCGTACCTTTGGGGCAGGATACAAATTTTCGTTTTTTAACAATTAAACGGTACTTAACCACTTAAAATCAAACGGATGGCCCTCTTAATTAAAAATATTAAAACGTTAGTACAAACCGAAGAAACAGCCCGTTCACGTATTTGCGGCAGCGAAATGGCAACTGTTGGCAAACTCAATGATGCCTGGCTATTGATTAAAGGAGACAAAATTGTAGACTTTGGCCCCATGGCAACAATGGAAAAGGAGCCACAGCCCATAGGGGAAGAACCGATTGAAGTGATTGATGCCACCGGAAAGTTGGTTTTTCCATCCTTTGTCGATTCACACACCCATCTGGTTTATCCCGCTTCACGGGAAATTGAATATGTGGATAAGATTAAAGGACTCTCCTACGAAGAAATAGCCCGTCGTGGCGGAGGCATTTTAAATACCGCCAGGCGGATGAAAGAGATTTCAGAAGAGACGCTCTACCAATCGGCCATGGCACGTTTAAACGAAATCATGGCGTATGGAACAGGAGCGGTTGAGATAAAAAGCGGTTATGGTTTGAGTTTGGAAAATGAGCTTAAAATGCTTCGC
>CBETNY010000341.1:0-2823 GCA_965537275.1 uncultured bacterium
TTTAACTATTTATGGCACAGCCCTTGCTTTAGGTCTTTTGAATTTATTAAAATTAATACAAAACTATGTAGCGCAATCTTTACCCCAACCATTCCAATAATAAAACTTTATTCCCATTATTGGAACTTTTCTTGAGGCAGCCCGTATAAGGATTAGCAATACATTCTAAATAATACTAAATGAACCGATTAAAGATTTTTATTGTTGAGGATGACTTGTTTTATGGAGAGTTGCTAAAACGACATTTGTCACTCAATCCGGATAATGAAGTATACCTTTACAATACTGGCAAGGAATTTTTGGCCAACATGCATTTAAAACCCGACTTAATCTCATTGGATTACGGCCTTCCCGACATTTCGGGATTAGAGGTCATGGCCAAAATAAAGCCCGATTACCCTGATCTACCCATCATCATAGTATCGGGGCAGGAGGATGTAAAGACCGCCGTTGATTTGCTAAAAGCCGGTGCTTACGACTATTTTATTAAAGATAAAAATACAAAGGATCGCTTGTGGAATGCCATCAATAAAATTAGAGACCAGGTAAAACTGAAGCGAGAGCTGAACGAATTAAAAGAGGAAGTTAGCAAGAAATATGCCTTTCGCAACATCATCAAAGGAAACAGCCCCGCCATTCTTCAGGTCTTTAAATTGATGGACAAGGCCATTCGGTCAAACATCACGGTTTCCATCACCGGAGAAACCGGAACCGGAAAAGAACTGGTTGCCAAAGCCATTCATTACAATTCGAACAGAAACAAAAAACCCTTTATTGCCATTAATGTTTCGGCCATCCCCGGCGAATTAATCGAGAGTGAACTTTTTGGATATGAAAAAGGGGCCTTTACAGGAGCCAACAGTCGTAAAATCGGGAAGTTTGAATTGGCCAGCGGAGGAACGCTCTTTCTGGATGAAATTGCTGAAATGGACGCCAATATGCAGGCAAAATTGCTGCGGGTTATCCAGGAAAAAGAAATTACACGAATCGGCGGAAACGACATCATTAAAATTGACACCCGCCTGATTGTGGCCACCCACCAGAACCTTTCGATGGAGGTGAGCAAAGGAAATTTTCGGGAAGACCTTTACTATCGTCTTTTGGGCCTTCCCATCGACCTTCCTCCCTTGCGCCATCGCGGAAATGACATTCTCCTGCTTGCCAAACATTTTACATCAGAATTCTGCGCCCAAAGCGGCGTAAAAACAAAGGAAATTTCGGAAGCCGCTCAAAACAAGTTAAAAGCCTATTCGTTCCCGGGTAATGTCCGTGAATTGCGGTCGGTTATCGAGTTGGCCGTAGTAATGAGCGAAGGCAACGTTATCGAAGAAAAACATATTAATTTTAGCGCATCCAATATCACAACAGATTTCCTCATGGAAGAAGCCTCTCTGGCCGAATACGAGCGCAAAATCATAAAATATTACCTGGAAAAGTACGACAACAACGTGGTACTAACCGCTAAAAAATTGGGCATAGGGAAATCGACCATTTATCGCATGATCAAAAACAACGAATTGTAATGAACCCATCTGAACCTTCGCGTCTGACGCTTTTAAAAGAATATCTGGGTGACGACCCGGTACAAATTAAAGAAATGGTCGACCTGTTTCTCGCAACTTACCCCGACGACATCAACGCCCTGGAAAAATATTGTACCGAGAAAGACTACGAAAACATCCAAAAAACAGCCCACCGGTTAAAATCATCAGTACACCTTTTCAACATTGAGCCTTCACACGACCTCATCCTCAAAATTGAAAATCTCGCCAAAAAAAGCGCTTCCTGTGACGAAATTCTAAACCTTACAAAAAGGTTTAAATCAATGATGATTAACGAATTAACGATTATAAAAAAAGAATCGGACCAACTTTCCTGAAACTCCCATTCATTTTCGTCACCCGGCTCCTCGCCAATCGTATAAATTTCGTAATTTTGCACCTCAATTTAAAATTATTCTAAATAATTAAAATATGAGTGACGAAAAGAAAAACGAGGATGTTTTGAATGAGGTCACCTCCGGAGAATATAAATACGGTTTTGTTACGGATATCGCATCCGATCAGTCACCCAAAGGGCTGACTGAAGACACCATACGGTTCATTTCAAAAAAGAAAAACGAACCGGATTGGTTACTGGAGTTTCGTTTAAAAGCATTTCGACACTGGCAAACACTTGAAGAGCCCGATTGGGCATTGATACACCACCCCCCCATCGATTATCAGGATATTATTTATTTTTCGGCTCCCAAGCCCAAAAAGAAATTGAACAGCCTGGATGAAGTAGACCCCGAATTGTTAGATACTTTTAACAAATTGGGAATTTCCCTCGAAGAACAAAAGCACCTGGCAGGGGTAGCGGTGGATGCGGTAATTGATAGCGTATCGGTGAAAACCACCTTTCAAGACACACTGGCCAAGCACGATATCATTTTCTGTTCCTTTAGTGATGCAGTCAAAGATCATCCCGACCTTGTAAAAAAATACCTAGGAACGGTAGTCCCCTACACCGACAATTATTTTGCTGCTTTAAATTCGGCAGTATTTAGTGATGGGTCGTTTTGTTACATCCCCAAAGGCGTGAGGTGTCCCATTGAATTATCTACCTATTTCAGAATTAATGCAGCCAATACCGGTCAGTTCGAACGAACGCTCCTGATTGCCGACGAGGGGAGTTATGTGAGTTACCTCGAAGGATGTACCGCACCGCAACGTGATGATAATCAATTACATGCCGCCATTGTAGAATTAATCACCATGGATGATGCTGAAATTAAATATTCAACGGTTCAAAACTGGTATCCCGGCGATAAAAACGGAAAAG
>CBETNY010000342.1:0-2816 GCA_965537275.1 uncultured bacterium
AAGGCGCTCGAAGGGTTTTTCACAAAGTCGCTCGAAGTATTTATTTTGATTTGCAGGAATAAATCCCGCAGGGATTTAACAATAATAGCCACAGGTGCAACCTGTGGAATTATTTCATGTAAGAAAACAACTCCGAAGGAGTTGAATTATAGCAAATATTTTTCATTGAAATTTTTGCCTTGTTCCATTCATAAATCAATCAATTATTCGCAAAATGTTTTGGTTTTATAGTGCACCTCTTTTTTTCCAATTTAATTCTCATCTTTCGTTGAACCCTATCCGGGTTCTGAATTCTATTCGCCATATCTCCGTAAGCTTCGCATACGGCTATTTTTATTCAATCCCTTCGGGATTCTTGTCAAAGTTTATCACTATCATCAGCACATCAAAATAAGAATTAACAACTCTCTTAAATGGTCCCTTCAGGTTTCTTTTACAAGCATGTTGAAAGCGTGAAGAATAAGTGTACCTTTGCAGCCCGAAATTAAATACCGCTTTTACATGCAAGAAATTAAAAACATCGCCATCATCGCTCACGTTGACCATGGCAAAACAACATTGGTTGACCGACTGTTATACCAGGTAAAACTTTTTCGTGAGAACCAGGAAATGGGCGACCTCATTCTGGACAGCAACGACCTTGAAAGGGAAAGAGGCATTACCATTTTATCAAAGAATGTTTCCGTTCGATACAAAGGCATTAAAATCAACATCATTGATACACCCGGTCACTCCGACTTTGGCGGCGAGGTGGAACGGGTATTAAACATGGCCGATGGGGTTCTGCTGGTGGTGGATGCTTTTGAAGGGCCCATGCCGCAAACCCGGTTTGTATTGCAAAAAGCCATCGATTTAAAGTTGATTCCCATCGTAGTAATCAACAAGGTTGACAAGCCCAATTGTCGTCCCGAAGAGGTGCAGGAAGCGGTATTCGATTTGATGTTTAACCTGGGAGCCTCTGAAAAACAGTTGGATTTCCCGACGGTTTACGGTTCGTCAAAACAGGGTTGGATGGGGCCTGATTGGCAACATCCCACCAATGATGTTTCTCATTTATTGGATGTTATCATCAATCATATTCCTTCAGCTCAATTTGTTGAGGGCACTCCCCAAATGCAAATCACGTCGCTCGATTATTCATCTTATGTAGGCAGAATTGCCGTAGGCCGCCTTCAAAGAGGCACTTTACAAGCCGGCATGAACGTATCGTTGGTAAAACGTGATGGCAAAATTGTAAAATCGAAAATTAAGGAGCTGTACCGCTTCGAAGGGTTGGGAAAAGAAAAATATAAAGGAGAGGTTCATGCCGGAGACATCATTGCATTGATGGGTATTGAAGATTTTGAAATTGGAGATACCGTGGCCGATTTTGAAAACCCCGAGGGGTTGCCTCCCATTAAAATTGATGAGCCGACCATGAGTATGCTTTTCACCATCAACAATTCACCCTTTTTCGGAAAGGAAGGGAAATACGTCACTTCGAGGCATATCCGCGACCGGCTGATGCTGGAGATTGAGAAGAACCTGGCTTTGCGCGTGGAAGATACCGACTCGGCAGATGCCTGGATGGTTTACGGAAGGGGCATTTTACATTTGTCCATTTTAATTGAGACCATGCGGCGCGAAGGTTATGAATTTCAATTGGGTCAACCCAAAGTGATCATCAAAGAGATTGATGGCGTTAAACATGAGCCTATTGAGAGCCTTACGGTGATGGTTCCCGAAGATTTTTCGGGACGTGTGATTGACATTGTCACCAACCGGAAAGGTGAGTTTTTAAATATGGAACCCAAGAACGATCGCATGTTGCTTGAGTTTGACATTCCCTCGAGGGGTATTATCGGTTTGCGTAACCTGATATTGACCTCCACCGAAGGGGAAGCCATCATTGCCCATCGTTTTAAAGCTTTTGAACCTTGGAAAGGAGAATTTCAAGCCAGAAACAACGGGGCACTAATTTCGATGGAAACGGGTACTGCAGTGGCTTATGCCATCTGGAAACTGGTTGACCGGGGCCGTTTTTATATTGCACCCAACGATGAGGTATATACCGGCCAGGTGATTGGCGAGAGCTCGCGCGACAAAGACATTGTTGTGAATGTAAATAAAGGCAAAAAACTCACCAACATGAGGGCTTCCGGCTCAGACAACAAAGTACTGATTCCGCCGGCAGTACGTTTTTCGCTGGAAGAGTTTATGGAAAACATCCGTGCCGATGAATATCTTGAGGTAACCCCCCGATCGCTACGGTTGCGGAAAATTCTCCTCAACGAACACGACCGGAAACGGGCCAATAAAGTGTAAAAAAGATGAACCGAAAGCCTGTCGTCCTTCTTTTTGCGCTCCTGCTTAGCATGATGATCAGTTCATGCAGCCTTTTAGAGCAGACGAGAGCATTAGACCGATTTGCAAAAAGCCGGTTTGAATTGGTGGGCTTTCGTCCGCTCAACATTGCCGGAATTGATGTTTCAACGAAGCATCAATTTTCGGATTTCAATTATCATGAAATTTTTCAGTTGGGAAAACGGTTTTTCAGCCGCGATCTGCCCTCCAGGGTCGCTTTGCAGGTACGTGCAACCAATCCGTTTATGAAACAGGCTTCCATCACGGGGCTCAGCTGGATAGTCATGCTAAAGCAAGACACCCTGGCTGTGGGTAACATTAAGCAGCGCATTGATATCAAACCCCTCTCGGAAACCCGTTTTCCACTGGTGGTTCAATTTAATCTGCTACGATTGTTGCATTCCGGATCGCTCGACAAGGTACTCAATCTGTTCCTTATCGAGACGAACGAATCGGACAAAATGCAGCAACTT
>CBETNY010000343.1:0-2811 GCA_965537275.1 uncultured bacterium
ACCAGTAAAACCGTATCCTGATAAGATGAAAAAACAGCATCTACCCGGTTTATTACAGGAATGGCGAACAAATCGGAGGAACCTTCCACCCTGTCCGTTTTACCCCAAAGGGTCATGCCACCATACAGGGAACGGCTGGCGCTACCCGATCCCAAACGGGCCACATAGGAAGCTTTACGATAAAATTGATCCTCATCGGCAAGCCCTCCAAAATATTTCCTTTCCATCTCGCACAATACCAAAGCCAAGGCACTCATTCCCGATGCCGAAGAGGCAATGCCCGCCGAATGAGGAAAGGTATTTTCCGAATGAATCTCAAAATCCAATTGTTTCACAAAAGGAAAAATATCCGATACACTTTCTAAAAAAGCCTTTGTTTTACGACCAAATTCAGGTTGAAGCTTCCCGTTTAAATAAAAAACCACCTGCCCTTCATTTGATGAAACCGGCCTAAAACTTACCTGTGTTTTCGTTCGTGAGCGATCCAAAGTAAAACTCAGAGATGGGTTGCAGGGAATTTGAACGGGTTTCTTCCCCCAATATTTAACCAACGCAATGTTGGAAGGGCTTTGCCAACCCACCGCCCCCGATGGGACTTCATTGGAAAAAACTAACGAAGGATTTTGATACGTCATAGGCCCACAGATGAAGAAATTTTTAAACGGTAAAATTGGGGTAAAATTATAAAAAATTGGGGCGGCCTTACCCAACACCGAAAAGATTAACGATGTTGATAAAAGGACCATGACTGCCAAAAAGAATATTTGGCACCTCTTTTGATTATAAGAGGGCTTATAAATCATGCATAAACTATAATCTTAGAAATATGGAAAATACAAAATGTTTAATTATCGGATCTGGTCCGGCCGGATACACTGCTGCTATTTATGCTTCACGAGCTGATTTAAAACCCATTGTATATCAAGGCATGGAGCCGGGTGGACAGCTTACCACCACCACCGAAGTCGACAACTTTCCGGGATATCCTGAGGGTATTGACGGCCCAAAAATGATGGAAGATTTGCAAAAACAAGCCGAGCGCTTTGGTGCAGATATCCGTTGGGGTATGGTGAACGAAATCGATACCAGCAAGCGTCCGTTTCATGTAAAAGTAGATGACGGAACTGAACTATTGGCAGAAACTGTCATCATCGCCACAGGAGCCACTGCCAAATATTTAGGACTGGAATCGGAAGAGAAATTTAAAGGCGGCGGAGTTTCGGCTTGCGCTACCTGCGATGGATTTTTCTATAAAGGAAAAGATGTTGCCGTTGTGGGTGGAGGAGATACCGCTGCAGAGGAAGCCACCTATTTGGCAAATTTATGCCGTAAAGTTTACCTGATTCACCGTCGCGATCAGCTGAGGGCTTCCAAAGCCATGCAAAACAAAGTCCTCAGTACCCCCAACATTGAAATCTTGTGGAATCATGAAGTGAAAGAAATTGTCGGGACTGTACAAGGCTTTTCAAAAGCATTAAATGGAGCTATTCTGGTGAACAATAAAACCGGCGAAGAAAAGAAGATTGACATCGAAGGATTTTTCGTAGCCATTGGACACAAACCCAATACCGATATCTTCAAAGGCAAATTGGATATGGACGAAACGGGTTACCTGATTACCAAACCCGATTCCACTGCCACCAATGTGGAAGGTATCTTTGCTGCCGGTGATGTTCAAGACAAACATTACCGCCAAGCCATTACGGCTGCCGGAACAGGCGCCATGGCTGCCATTGAAGCTGAACGATTTCTCGGATAATTATTCAAACAAACCTTACCAAGGCTTTTCCATTCTCACCAAAAGGGAATGTGAAAAGCCTTTTTCTATATCTTTGAAAGAAAATGCCATGCCCTCGGAAAACAAAAAACAGAAAATTATTACCGCCTCACGCGTATCGGTGATTGCCAATGCTTTGCTTTCTGTTTTAAAGATTACTGTTGGATTTGCAGCCGGAAGTATGGCGGTGATTGCCGATGGTATCGATTCGGCTTCCGATGTGCTGGCTTCGCTGATTACACTTTTTACCGCCCACATCATTGGCCGTCCGCCCAATAAAAAATATCCCTATGGATATAACAAGGCAGACAATATGGCCACCAAAATACTCTCTTTTATCATATTTTTTGCCGGTGCGCAGCTGGCTATTTCATCTGTGGACCGTTTTATTCATCCTGAACCCAGGGCCATTCCGGCAACCATCGCCATTTATGTTATCATTATCTCAATCATAGCCAAACAGCTACTGGCCATTTACCTGAAAAAAGCAGGAAAAAAAGAGGGAAGCAGTATGCTTTTAGCGAATGCCAACAATATGCAAAGTGATGTAGTCATTTCGCTTTCTGTTTTTGCAGGATTGGTCTTCACTTACCTCTTAAAGATGCCGCTTCTTGATGTGATAATTGCCTTTTTGGTAAGTCTCTGGATTATGTTTGTTGCGGTAAAAATATTTTTTGATTCAAACCTCGAATTGATGGATGGCGTCGACAACGTTGCCCTTTACAACAAGGTGGTTCAGGCATGCAAGATGGAAGCCGGGGTTGTGCATCCTCACCGGATCCGAATTCGGAAAATCGCCCAACTCTATTTGATTTCTCTCGACATCGAGCTTCCCGGCGAACTGAACCTTGAAGAAGGACACCGCATCAGTCAACGCGTAGAAAATAACATCAAAAAGTTAATTCCGAACGTTTACGATATTCTCATTCACATCGAGCCCGAAGGCAATGCCGAAAAAGAGGTTTTCGGAGTTTCCGAAAAAGATCTCTAACCTTGTTTAAAAACTTCCGGTGCAGACTTTACTTTTACTCATT
>CBETNY010000344.1:0-2775 GCA_965537275.1 uncultured bacterium
CAGACGGTGACGTGGTTTTTGCCGGCTGGCGGAGGCTGAGGAACGAAGACCCCGCACTGCCGTTGCAAAACCCGACACCGGCAACGGGACTAAAGCGGACGACCCGTGATGGCCTTGCGGGCAGGCCCGCCCTAAAAAATGAAAAAAATGATAGAACCGAAAAAACAGATATCCAAAAATCATGAAGCAGCCGCAAGTTTGATGCTCACGGCTGCTTCATCATGGGGAAGGTTGAAAACGATATGAATTATTGCAATCCTTTTTTCTTCAGGTAGGCATCGGTTTTGGGTGCACGGCCGCGGAAATTTTTAAACAGTACCATGGGGTCGCGGGTGCCTCCTTTGGACAGCACTTCTTCGCGGAAGCGGGTGGCAGTGACTTTGTCGAACAATGTCGTTTCTTTAAAAGCCTGGTAGGCATCGGCATCGAGCACCTCGGCCCAAACGTAGCTGTAATAGCCTGAAGCATAGCCGCCTGCAAAAATATGGGAGAAGTAAGTGCTGCGATAGCGGGGAACAATTTCCTTCATTAAATGGATGTTGGCCATGGCTGCGTTTTCAAAATCATTCACTTTGCCGTCGAAAGGCTGGGTAAGGGTGTGCCAGTCCATGTCGAGGTACGAAGCGGCCAGGTATTCGGTGAGGGCAAATCCCACATTGAATTTGCTGCTGGCTTCCATTTTCTCAATTAAGGCATCGGGGATAATTTTGCCCGTTTTGTAATGTTTGGCAAACATTTTCAGCACCTTGGGTTCGGAAGCCCAGTTTTCCATGATTTGTGAAGGCATTTCCACAAAGTCGCGTGGGACAGAAGTTCCCGAAAGGCTTTCGTACTGGCAGTGGCTAAGCATGCCGTGCATGGCATGGCCGCATTCGTGAAACATGGTTTCCACCTCGTCCATGCTCAACAGGGCAGGGGTATTGCCTGTGGGTGCGGTAAAATTGTAATTCACCGAAATGATGGGAAGGACATTTTTGCCGTTTTCGTAATACTGTTTGCGATAGGCCGTCATCCATGCGCCGCCTTGTTTGGTGGGACGCGGATAAAAATCCATGTATAAAATGCCGGTGAGTGTGCCGTCGGCTTCGTGTACTTCGTAGGCCCGCACATCTTTTTGGTAAACCGGAATCTCTTTGTTCAGTTTAAAGGTTAATCCGTACAATTTGTTCAGTACCTCAAACAGTCCCTGGCGTACATTTTCCAGTGAAAAATAGGGGCGTAAGGCGGCTTCGTCCATGTCGTATTTTTGTTTGCGTACTTTTTCGGAATAGTACCACCAGTCCCAGGGTTTAATTTTAAAATGATTGCCTTCGGCATTGGCAAGTTCCTGCAAATCGGCTGCTTCTTTTTGTGCGGTTTTGATGGCGGCGGGGGTGATTTGTCCGAGCAATTTGAATACGTTTTGTGGATTTTTAGCCATGCTGTTTTCCAGAACATAATCGGAAAAAGTTTTGTATCCCAAAAGTTTGGCTTTTTGTAAACGCAGGTTAACCATTTGTTTTACAATGGCTTTGTTGTCGTTTTTGTTGTTGTTGTCGCCCCGCATGATGTAGCCTTTAAACATCTTTTCGCGTAAATCACGGCGTTTTGAATATTGCAGGAAGGGAATCAGACTGGGTTTGTTGAGTGTAAAAATCCACTTTCCATCCATTCCTTTCGACCTGGCCAATTCGGCAGCGGCTTCCACCACGGCATCCGGCAGTCCGGCCAGGTCTTTTTTGTCCGAAATAACCAGTTCGAAGGCGTTGTTGTCGGCCAGTACATTATCGCCAAATTGCAAGGATAACACACTCAGTTTTCCATTAATCTCTTTTAGCCTGGCTTTGTCGGCCTCCGAAAGCTTGGCACCGCCGCGAACAAAACGTTTGTATGTTTTGTCGAGTAGCATCTGTTGCTCTTCGCTAATTGCCAGCTTGCCTTTTTGCTCGTAAACAGCATTGATGCGTTTGAAAAGTCGGGCGTTCATTAAAATATTATCCCAGTGTGCCGACAGTACGGGGGCTTCCTCTTTGGCAATTTGCTGTAAGGTGTCGTTGGTGTTGGCTGAAAGAATATTTTCAAAAATGGTGTTGGTACGTTTCAGTAATTTGCCGCTCCGTTCAAGCGCTTCCACTGTGTTCTGGAAACTTGCCGGTTCGGGGTTGTTTACAATTTTATCAATTTCGGCATTTTGTTCTTTAATACCCTGTGCAAAAGCCTCTTTGTAGTGGTTGGCTTTGATTTTACCGAAAGGGGGTACGCCAAAGGGCGTATCAAAAGTTCCAATTAATGGATTATGATTCATAGATGATTTATTTTTTGTGTTTTGACAGGCCACAAGCAGAATACTTGCAACCACAAGAAAGCCGTAAAACTTTTTCATGACAATTTGGTTTTGGTTAATACCTTACAAAAATAGGAAATTGCCTGAGTTTTTGTGTGCATTTTATCGAAAGCACACCCGGTTTGGTCGTTTTGTTTTGATTGTTTGTCGATTAAAGGTTAAAGGTTAAGCCGGTAACGGTTATTTTTGTGAAAAATATTTTCCATGAAAAACCGGAAATACCTGACGATTATCATTCACCTTGCCGCCTGGACGGTGGTTTATTTTTTGCCTGAACTGTTTTTTGAAGCGCCGGCCAGCTCGGTATTCTTTTTTAAACGAAACCTGCATTTCATTTTGGTGGTGCTGTTTTTTTATCTGAACTATTTTATACTGGTGCCCAAATTACTGCTGCGTAAAAAGCAATTACTTTTTGCTTTGGCCCTTATCTTCGGGTTAATCTTTACCTATTA
>CBETNY010000345.1:0-2760 GCA_965537275.1 uncultured bacterium
GGGCTATCAAGCTTACACCCGCTCCAGAAAAAAACCAGCAACGCCGATGTGGCCAACAAGACAAATAAGTACTTTTTTCGCATCTGTTTTTATTTTATTAAATCCCTAAAATCTTCGCATTGACAAAGAAGGTGGTATGAATCTTCACATCCGTATCGTGCGACACCAATTCGCGGGTGGTGGTTTTGGTATGGAGTTTAAAACTATCCTTTAAAATATAGGCTTTGAGGTTATCGGACGACACTTTCAGGGTAATAGTTTTTAATCCGGTTTTGGGAATGTCGTCGAGCCAGGCAATTTTTTTCTCGTCCAAACCATCCGCACTAATATCAATTTCAATATTTTTAAGGAAGTCAAAAGTAGAACTTTCGGGAGAGGTGATGGTTAACGTAATTTCAGTAGGATAAATCACGTCAATTAAATCCTTATGCGTATTGTTCGATTCAAACTCCGAATTGGAATCCGTATTAATATCAGGGGTCAATACATCAATCGGAAGGTCAATTCCCAGCGTTTTTGGAATGGTAATTTGTGAGTCGTAGGTCACATGAAATTGGGTTAATTTATCCAGCACTTTACAAGCCGGAAAACTCACTAAAAACAAGCCCAATATCCATAATGAAACAATCTTTTTCATCTGATTAAAATTTAAACTTTTTTGCAAAATTAAAAAGAATGCCGGTACATTTCAATCATTAAACCTATTTTTGTCAGACAAAAGGCAGCTACCTAACTCAGTTTACAGAGTCAGTTTGTATTTGTTAATTGCAGGAAAAATAATCATTATGTTAAAAAGAAATTTTCTTGTTTTATTCGTTTTCATTCTGTTATTTCCACAATTTATGCTGGCTGACAGCCAGGACAGTCTCAAAACACAACGCCCCAAAGTGGGGCTTGTACTTAGTGGCGGTGGCGCCAAAGGATTTGCATACATCGGTCTGCTACAAACCATTCAGAAGGCGGGTTTGCATATCGATTATATTGGAGGAACCAGCATGGGCGCCATCATTGCAGGACTTTATGCAGCAGGTTATTCACCGGAAAGCATGCTGAAGCTGGTTAAACAACAGGATTGGGATGCATTGCTGTTGGACAAACCCGAACGCAAGTTTTTGGCCTATGAAGAAAAGGAATATTCAGAAAATTACGTGATTACCCTTGATTTAAAAAAGAAGGGAATCGTAATGAAATCGTCCATGATTGAAGGACAAGAGATAAATTTATTGTTAAACCACTACTTTAACCATACCTATCGTTTTACAAAATTCAAAGATTTATCCATCCCATACCTTTGCATTGGAACGGATATTTTGAGCGGTCATGCCGAAGTGCTGAAAGAGGGAAACCTGGCCATGGCTGTACGGTCAAGCATGTCGATACCGGTCTATTTTGCCCCTACGTATTACAACCATAAATACCTTGTTGATGGCGGTGTAATCAACAATTTCCCGGTCCAGGAAGTAAAAAAAATGGGTGCCCAAATTATTATCGGTGGTGATGTGCAAAGGGGACTTGAAAACAACATCGAAAATTTAAACACCATCCCCAAGGTAATGGATCAGGTATCATCGTTTTACCGACAAAAGGCCAACCAAATAGCTTACAAAAACACCGATGTTTACATCCATTACAAAATGAAATACAGTTTGATGGATTTCAATCAATACGATTCAATCATCGCCTTAGGCCGACGGGTATCACAACAACATTACCCCGAATTAAAAAAATTGAGCGATTCGTTGAATGCTATTGAGGTCCTCCCCTTGCGCAAATTCAATGCCAAGCCCCTCGACTCGGTCTTTGTGAGCGATATTCGCATTGAAGGAACCAAAAAAGTGCCCGTTAATTTTATCATCAACTACTTCAAAGGATTTAAAAACCATTGGATGCACATCGATAAACTGGAACACACCATCCGGATGCTTTATGGAACACGGTTTTTTAAACATGTATTTTACGAACTGCAACCCCACGGAGACAATGCAGTACTTGTGATTAAAATAAAGGAAGCCAGCCTGGGAGAAGTGAGTGCAGCCCTGCATTACGATAGTGATTATCAGGGCAGTATCATGCTAAACCTTGCTTTGCGCAACAGCATGGGGTACGGATCGAAATTTTTTATCAAGGCCATTGTCGGGCCCAATCCAAGATTAAAAACACTCTATTTGCTCGATCGGGGAAGGAAAATCGGAGTGGGGACAACGCTCGATATGTACGCCTTTCATTTTAATCTCTACAATGGAGCGACCAAAGAAACCGCCTACCAGTTTACCAATTATTCTGCATCCGCTTTTCTTCATTACGGATTCAGGAATAACTACAATTTACGGGTTGGCCTGGAGGTAAGACGATTTAAATTCGACCGGGAATATCTTCCCGAATCGATACCCAATGCAGCGTACAATTTTGCCACCTATGGAAACGTGTTTTTTAATTTTCGTGCCGACACATACGACAAAGCCTATTTTCCCACCCGTGGATTTAAAACTGATTTCCTGCTTGAGCACCTGGCCCCTTTTTCGCCCGGATGGAGCCAGCAGTTGTTTCAAAACGCCAGCATTTTATACCTCAATTACAGTCATTACCACAGCATAACCAAAAAGCTGGTTTGGCAAAACAGCTTTTTTGGTGGAGGTACCTTTGGAAAACGAAACACCCCCATACAAGGAATTTTCTTTTTAGGCGGATTAAATCCGGCAAACTACAGCAAAAACATTGTTCCCTTTACGGGGATGCACTTCATCCAGGAACAAGGCTTAA
>CBETNY010000346.1:0-2755 GCA_965537275.1 uncultured bacterium
GAACAAGGTGGGGCGCATTGATTGGGTACAAAATGGTCGGAATGCAGTGGATAAAGTGAAGGAAAATCATTACGATTTAGTGTTGATGGATATTAAGATGCCCATCATGAACGGTGATGAGGCAACCCGGCGTATTAAGAAAACAAACCCGGATCTGCCGGTGATTGCCACCACCGCTTATGCCACTGCCGAAGAGAAAGCTTCAGCATTGGAGGCCGGCTGTGATGCCTATTTGAGCAAGCCCATTAAAAAGGAAGATCTTTATGCGATGATGAATCGTTTTGTGCCTGATAATTAAATCAAAGCCGGCTTATTGTACTTTTCTCCGCGTATCGTCAAGGGCTGTTTGGGTGCCAAATACATGCAGAATGTCACCCAAATGGAAATTTGTTTCTCCGTGTGGAATGAAGGTCTCTTTTCCCCGTTTCATCATCATCAGGATCGCATCACCATGAAAGGGAACTAATTTAACGGGTTTGCCGTCCAGGTTTTTATTCCCTACAATAATTTCTTCCACACTGAAGTTTTCAAACGATTCCACCAGATCGTGGTAAGTGGTCGGACGTAAAATAAAATTTTCGATGGCGGTGGCCACAACACGGTGTACATCAATCGATTCAACGCCCGATTTATGTAGCTTTTCAACACAAGGCATTTTGCATGCCCGCGTAATGATCCGTTCGTGCAACAAGCCATTGCGCAACAAATTAACAACCTGATAATTGTTTTTGTCTTCTCCGGTTTCTACCACCACGTAATTGTCATCGGTTAGATGCAACTTCCGGTAAACCGATGGCTCGCTTCCATCGGCATGCACCACCGGAATGCCTTTGGTTTTAATCGCATCATAACGGTTTTTGTCTTTCTCAATAATGATGGCCTTCTTTCCGTGAACACTCATGCGTCTGGCCAGTAAAACGGCTGTGCTGCTTCCTCCTACGATAATTGTTTTTTTGCCTTCGGTAATTTTCACCGGATTAATCCAGTTGAACAGAACCGGTGAAATCAAACAGCTGACAACCGCCATCAAAATAAAACTGGCATTGATACCGGGCGTAATCACCCCCAGTTTCAGGCCAATGGCAGAGGCGGCAATGATAAGGCTGAGCCGCGACGACATCAAAAATCCACCGGCGATGGCCTTTCGTACCCCAAAAAGCTCAACCCATACCAGCGATGGGACAATTTTTACCACCAACAAGATCACTAAAAGTAATCCCAAAAACAACAGTAGAGATTGGTCGAATTCATGAAAAGCAGACGGATCGAATCCCATTCCAACCATAATGAAAAAAATAGGAATGAAAAAACCATAGCCCATTCCGTCGAGCTTAATCAATAAAACCGATCGCTCTTTGTGAAGCATGGTCGACATGAGTAACCCACTTAAAAAAGCACCCAGCAAAACCACCTCTTCGCCAATGTATTGAGCAATGACCACGAAAACCAACATGAGTAACACTGTGCTACGTACTTGAATTTGTGAGGCGGCATGTGCCAATTGATAGGAAAGTCTTTTTAAAAGAGGGACGTGTTTTAAACGAATACTTAAACGGTAAAAGATATAAAATGCCAAAAAGAGGAGTAAAATGTAAAGCAGCTCAACCTTAAAGCCGTTGCGAATGGTGAAAGCGGTGAATGTAAATAGAATAATACTGAAAATGTCGGCTACTGCAGCGGCAATCATAATCATTTGACCATAGCGGCTTGAGAGTTCTCCCCGGTTTTTCAAAATGGGCAGGACAATCCCCACCGAGGTAGTGACCATGATCAGGCTAAAGTACCAGTAATGAGGTATGTTGATAAAATAGGCCAAAAACAAAGTGCCGACCACCGAAAGAATAATGGCACCAATAAAGTGGGTGATTGCTACCAGAAGCGGATTTTTGATAAAATTTACATAGTTGATTTTTTTCTTGGGAAAGGAAGAGATAATTTGATCCATGTCTATTTCCAATCCTCCCAGAAACATTAAAAAGATAAATCCCGAAAGGGCAAGAAATTCCATGATATGATAGCTGTCGCTTTGGTGATTGGTCATAAAATAATGCCCAAGGATAAATCCCAGCACAATTTCGAGTATCACCGATGGTATTTTGTTTAGTTTTAAAACGGAAAGTAAAATGGGAGTAACCCATGCAATACTGATGACCACAAGTAGCGGGAAATAATCAAAATGGAACGACAGGCTCAGCAGTATCATGATTTTATAAATTGGTACGTTTTCTAAGGTTCCGCTATTTGAAGGAGTTAAAAGAGTGTGGTACAAAGATAAGAATTTAGAAACAAAAAACCGGTGTATCGGAATTTTAGATATTTTTGAAGAAACAAAAAAACTTACATCATGGAAATAAGTACTCGTTTTATTAAAACAACTCTGACGCTGATTACCGTCGGGATATGGATTATCGTTTTCCAAAATGCCGGAATCATTCCCCAGATGGCTCCGCAGAAAATTGCTGTTGATTCCACCATGCAGGTGAGTGGCTCGGTAGATGTTGACAACACCGTTTTTATTAAAGGTGCGGTGGATGCCAATATTGAAAGTATCAACGGGTATAATAAATTTTATAAAGATCCTCGTACGGGTCAGTATTATGTGATCCCAACCACCGATCCTTATCAATAGCCATTTGTATAGAATACAATGAAATAGAAATCTTTCGTCGGTCCGAAAGCACTGTCGGGGATGGCTTTATTGGGGACCTCCGGTGTTACGATCCATTCAAAATTTGCTGACAATGATGAATACTTT
>CBETNY010000347.1:0-2746 GCA_965537275.1 uncultured bacterium
GGTATTTATTGTCTGATTTTTAGCATTTTTCTTAGGTCCACTGACTTTAAACTTTAAACAACTTCGATATTTAAATTTCACTCGTTGAAAAACCAAAGTGTAAAAATATAAATTTTACAAGTCACTCCACTTTAGCGCAAATTCTTTCTACTTTTGCAATGTATCAAATATCTCACCCTTTTCATGAAGATTCATTGGAGTAACCGATTCATTTTTAGCCTAATGGCGTTCATGCAATTTGCTACGCTTCAGGCACAAACCCATCATTCCGCAAAACCCGAAACATTTTATAAACGGATGGAAGGAACCATAGGAAGTAACCTGAAAATCATCAGTAATTTAAAACGGGTGGGAACAAAAATTGACGGAAATTATTTTTACCGCAAAATGGATTTTGACACATCTGGTAACTTCAGTCATGGCATTGATGTGTACGGCGAAATAAGTCGTGATAAAAAAGTCAGTTTAAAAGAATTCGATAACAATGAGGTAGCTTTTACAGGAATTTTTGAAGACCATCGTTTTAGTGGGCAGTGGCATGGCCCGGAGGATAGTCAGCTCTATTTTTTGCTGCATGAGCATTACCCCGAAGGAAGTATTCCCATGGAAGTACATTATCTCCAATCGGAAGCTTCGATGCAAGCAAGCAACCCCAAAGCTCCCTATGCACAAATTGAATTAACCCTGGTCACGCCAAATATCAAAGAAGATTCAACCGGAGTGGGGCGTAATATTCTAACTCATATTGAACAAGGCTTTTTTGGCAGAAAAATGGCAGCTTCAAATCCCGATTCCATGCTGATACATTTTGAATCTGAATTTTACCGTCAATTTGAGAATCAAAACAAGTTATGGAGCAGTGATGCCCACCATGCCTTTAACTGGCAGAGAAGCATCGAGATGTCAGTGGTTTTTAATTCAAACCATTTGCTGTGTCTCGAATATTTAAAACATGGGTATAGCGGTACCGGTCATCCGGTTACCCGGATGGCTTATCAAATTCTGTCTCTTACCACCGGAAAACAGCTGGACTACGACGACATTTTTGCACCGGATTCAAAAAAAGAAATCAGCCGCTTGCTTACCGAAAAGCTTCGCAAAGCGTATCAAATTGAGGGCGAAAAACCCTTAAAAACCGCAGGCTTTTTTGTAAACCGGGTATCGCCCAATGCCAACATTTATCTGGGTGGCGATGGTATCGGATTCGTATATAATCAATATGAGTTGGCGCCTCCTTCCATGGGAATCATTGACCTGTTTCTTCCCTACAACGAAATACAATCGCTGTTGAAACAGGACCGGCAAAACCGTTAGTGCCCGCCTACTCCATATTGGAGATGGCACGGTAAATAAAATCGTTAAGCGGTTTCATTTGATGAAAAACATGCACGGCCTGCCTGCCAAAATCCTCACTGCAAACTGCCTGGTCTGAAAAGGCATGAAAGACAGTAAAATCTTTTAGTTTTAGCCACTCTACATCCTGAAAATCTGCAGGGAAGCCCTTGGGAGCCCTTTTCAAACGTTCGCCTCTAAGTTCGCCAAAAAGGTGAACAAAATCAGGTTGTGATACCATTTTTTTAAAGGAGCCGGCATCAAAATAAATTTCATTACGGATGGCTTTCAATATGGCGGCTTCAGGCCGGTATGCTCCTCCGCCGACAAAGCTATTACCCGGCTCGATATGCAAATAGTATCCTGCCGGTGATTTTCGACCATCGCGCCCAAAGAAAAATCCCATGGCCGTTTTGTACGGAAGCTTATTTTTTGAAAACCGGACATCCCGGTAAATACGAAACAGACATTGTTTGGCCTTGATGTTTGCCAGGTGGGAATCGTTCCGGGCCAAAGGAGCAATAATTTCACGATCGACATAGCGCTCCAATTCGGTTTTCACCTCCTCGTACCATGCCTTATTTTGCTGGAACCATTCGCGATTGTTATGTTGATTCAATTGAGACAAAAAATCCAATACTGACTTCATGATTTTACCAATTTTATTTAATTTTATGGCACTAAAATACACAAGTTTTTACTCATTCAAAACCAACTCATGAAAACTAAAAAACTTATTCCACTGAGGGCGGCCCTCTTTGTGACGATTCAGTGCCTCTTTATGCTCGTCGATTTACCCTACCTTGTGGCAGGCGGACTATGGACACCGGAAGGCGCACGTTCAGCCGGATTGAATCATAGCACTGTTGCCATTGGCGATTTTTGGGGCATCCAAAACAATCAGGCCGGCATGGCAGGAATTAACCGGCTTACCATGGGCCTATCGTATCAAGATCTCTTCGGGATGAATGAATTAGCCCAACGCAGTGTGGCCGTGATTGCACCGCTGAAATGGGGCGTTGGAGGCCTAAGCATGCACTATTTTGGCTTTTCGCTTTACAGCGAAACCAAAATCGGTGTTGCCTTCGCCCGGTCGTTGGGTAACCATTTCAGATTTGGCCTTCAGCTCGACTATTTACAGACAAAATATGGCGAACATTATGGGAAAGCTCAGGACATCACCTTTGAAATGGGTTTACAGGCTGATTTAACGCATGACCTTCACCTGGGGATGTGGATTTTTAATCCAGTCAGCTTTAAACAGGCGTCGTACCAGCAAGAGGTATTGCCCATTGTCTTTCGATTTGGATTGGCTTACTCTTTTTCAAAATCACTCTTGGTTACCGCCGAAGCTGAGAAAAACAGTTTTATCAATCAAATTGTCATACGCTCAGGGGTGGAATATGAGATGAAC
>CBETNY010000348.1:0-2743 GCA_965537275.1 uncultured bacterium
ACTACTGCAGTCCCTTTCCTGATGATTGGCCCTGACGGGCGTGCCGGAGGGCTTGGTGACGGAGGGGTAGCCACTTCACCCGACCTGAACGCCATGCATTGGAATCCTGCAAAATATGCCTTTATGGATCAACCCAGTGGTTTTTCCATTTCCTATACCCCCTGGTTAAGAAATTTGGTAAACGACATCAATTTGGCTTATGTGACCTATTTTCATCGCATTGATAATCAATCGGCTTTTGCCGCCACTTTGCAATATTTTTCGTTGGGCGAAATTCAATTTACCGACGATCAAGGTTACCCTGAGGGCACTTACAAACCCAACGAATTTGCCATTGATGCCGCATACGCCCGAAAACTTTCCGAAAATCTTTCGCTTTCGGTAGCCGGTCGTTTTATTTATTCAAACCTCACCGCCGGTTTTACTACCCAGGGAGTTGAATCAACAGCCGGTATTTCGGTAGCCGTGGATGTGGCCCTCTACTGGCAAAAAGATGTAGACTGGTTCAGCAATATGGATGCGCAGTTTGCCTGGGGCCTCGACATCTCCAACATCGGTAGTAAAATTTCGTACAACAAATCCAATATCGAAAAAGATTTTATCCCCACCAATCTGCGATTCGGCCCACGGTTAACCCTTGATCTGGACGATTACAACAAACTCTCGTTCAGCTTCGATATCAATAAATTATTGGTTCCCACCCCACCTGTTTATGCCACCGACACCATGGGCAACCCGTTGGTCAATGCCGATGGTTCATACATCATTGCCAGTGGGAAAAACCCCAATGTCGCTCCCATCAAAGGGATGATTCAGTCGTTTTATGATGCCCCCAACGGATTTTCAGAGGAGCTGCAGGAATTTTATTTATCGACCGGTGTTGAATATTGGTATAACGATATTTTCGCCCTTCGGGCAGGCTATTTTTACGAAAACAAATACAAAGGCGACCGGCAATATTTTACACTTGGAATTGGTCTTCGCTACAATGTTTTTGGTTTAGACTTTTCCTATCTCATCCCAACTGTTTCACAGCAAAATCCACTGGAAAAGACTTTGAGGTTCTCCCTGCTGTTTAATCTGGGCAACCCACAAACAGGCAGCTACAAACGATAAGCTTACCCGATGGCTGCTTTTCGAATAGGACATGGTTACGATGTGCACCCTTGTGTGAAGGGACGCCCACTCATCCTGGGCGGTGTTCACCTTGACTACCCAAAGGGGCTGATGGGACATTCCGATGCCGATGTACTGATTCATGCACTATGCGATGCCTTGTTGGGTGCAGCAGCGCTGGGCGATATCGGCACCCATTTTCCCGATGATGACCCGGCCTTCAAAAATATCAACAGCCGCTATTTACTACGAGAAACCCGAAAAAGAGTCCTGCAAGCGGGATACCACATTGCCAATATCGACACCACCCTTGTCATTCAAAAACCTAAAGTACAATCTTTTATAGCTGCCATGCGCAAAAACCTCTCCCACGACCTGCAAATTGACCTGAACCGGGTTTCGGTAAAAGCCACCACCACCGAAGGCCTTGGCTTTGTAGGAAAAGAAGAAGGAATTGCCGCTCATGCCGTGGTTTTAATTGAGAGGTCATCGACCCTACTGTAGTTTTTGGCTTTGACACAACCCGAATCTTTTTAATTTTGTGGATTCTTTTTTGCCCCGGATTGGGTAGAAAAAAATTTTCACCTAAAGTAAATTACCTATGAAAGCATTTAAAGCCTACGATATTAGAGGCGTCTATGGAACCGACCTCACTCCCGAATTGGTCTACCGTATCGGTTATTTTTTACCTCAAGTGATTCCGGCCAAAGAGATTTTGGTTGGACGCGATGTGCGCCTTTCGTCCGACGCCATGTTCGATGCACTGGCTAACGGAATTACCGATGCAGGCGTGGATGTATGCGATGCCGGTCTTACCACCACACCGATGGTTTATTGGGGAACCGGCCATTATCAGTTTGACGCTTCGGTCATGATTACCGCCTCGCATAATCCGAAGGACCACAACGGTTTAAAAATTTCAGCCAAAGATGTCTTACCGGTGGGTTACGATACCGGACTAAACCAACTGGAAAAACTTGTTGAATCGGATAAACCCACTCCCTCTTCCGCAAAAGGGAACATCCGGACCCTGGATATGAAACCCGACTATCTGACTTTCCTGAATCGATACAAAGAGGATTATTCCGGATTAAAATTATCCATCGATTTTTCAAATGGCATGGCAGCCCTTTTTGCCAACGACCTGTTTGGGAATGACTATGCTGCACTGAACGAAAAGGCCGACGGCAACTTTCCCGGTCATCAGCCCAATCCACTGGAACCTGAAAACCAGAAACAAATTAAGCAATCGGTGATGGCAAACCATTCCGATTTAGGAATTATCTTTGATGGAGATGCCGACCGTGTGATGTTTATCGATGAAAAAGGACAATTCATTTCTCCCGACCTTATTATTGCCTTGTTTGCCCATTATTTTCTCCGCGGAGAACACAAAAAAGAGACTGTGGTGCACGACATCCGTACCTCAAAAGCTGTGGGTGAATACCTTAAAAAATTCAATGCCGAAGCAGCCATTTGGAGGGTAGGCCGGGCTTACGGAGCCTCAAAACTTCGCGAATTGGATGGCATTTATGGCGGTGAATTAGCCGGACATTACTATTTCAGGGATTTTTACTATTCCGATAGTGGTTTGCTGGCCGCCCTGATTATGCTCGATATTGTCAAA
>CBETNY010000349.1:0-2741 GCA_965537275.1 uncultured bacterium
AAAAGGAGTACGAACGGCATGATGCCGAGGTGATGATTCCGGATGTGGAAGTGGAACCTCTGGTGGAACCCAAAGGTTGTATCTGTGGAGAAATCCTCCGCGGAGTGCAAAAACCAAAGGAATGTCCTTTATTTGGCAATGTTTGCACCCCGCTCAACCCCGTTGGTTCGTGCATGGTATCCAGCGAAGGGGCCTGCCAGGCGTACTATTTATATAACCGGTAATCCGCAGTTTGCTCTTCATTTGCCTGCTCAAATATTGGTCATACGGTAAACCATCTCCTTTGTTTTTCTATCTTTACCACGCCAAACATGCCACTGCATCAAGATGAAAAAAGAAGAAGCCAAAAAGCGTATCGATCAGTTATGTAATCTTTTACAAGAACATAATTACAATTATTACATCCTTGCACAGCCCACCATCAGCGATTATGATTTTGATCAACTGATGAAAGAGCTGGAACGGCTTGAAGCTGAATTTCCGGAATTTATACGACCAGACTCACCTGCCAAACGGGTGGGTGGAGAACCCACAAAAGAGTTTCCCAGCGTCAGGCACAAATACCCCATGCTTTCCCTTTCGAATAGTTATTCACTGGAAGAGATTAAAGCTTTTGATGCCCGGGTACAAAAATTGGTAGGTTCTGATGTGGAATATGTATGTGAGCTGAAATATGACGGGCTTTCCATCAGCTTAACCTATGAAAACGGATTGCTCGTACAGGCTGTCACGCGAGGTGATGGCGTTCAGGGCGATGATGTAACCAACAACGTGAAAACCATCCGCAGCATCCCACTGCGACTGCGTGGTGATTTTCCTGAACAATTGGAAATCAGAGGAGAAATTTTGATGCCCCACAAGGAGTTTGAACGACTGAACCGTGAAAGGGAAGAAATTGGCGAAAATCCTTTTGCCAACCCCCGAAATGCAGCGGCCGGTTCCCTCAAAATGCAGGACCCAGCCGAGGTCGCTAAACGCAAACTTGATGCCTTTCTTTATTATATTCCACACGAACTCCCGGGTATCACCACCCATTACGAAGCACTCCAGTATGCGCGCACACTAGGATTGAAGATTTCTTCCAATATCGCCATCTGCAAAAACATTGATCAGATAATGGAGTTCATCAACGATTGGGATCAGGGCCGTGAACACTTGCCGTACGATATTGATGGAATTGTTATAAAGGTGAACGA
Source organism: uncultured bacterium (assembly GCA_965537275.1). Lineage (GTDB taxonomy): Bacteria > Bacteroidota > Bacteroidia > Bacteroidales > F082 > Sulfidibacterium. Next base: position 1,197 of record CBETNY010000349.1, read on the forward strand.
CATCGGACTGCAACAAAAACTGGCATTTACGGCAAAAAACCCACGTTGGGCCATTGCTTATAAATTTAAAGCAGAACGAGTGGAAACCCTGCTTTTATCCATCGATTATCAGGTGGGACGTACCGGTGCCATCACACCGGTAGCCAATTTAAAACCTGTGTTGCTGGCCGGAACCACTGTAAAAAGGGCCAGCCTGCATAATGCCGACATCATTGCCCAGTTGGATGTGCGTATTGGCGATACAGTTTATGTGGAAAAGGGAGGCGAAATCATCCCGAAAATTGTGGGTGTTAACCTCAATAAACGCCCTGCCTTGGCCCAAAAAGTACAATTTATTCAAAATTGCCCTGAATGTGGAACGCCGCTCACACAAAAAGAGGGCGAAGCAGCGCATTATTGTCCCAACGAAGATGCATGCCCGCCGCAAATTAAAGGCAAACTGGAGCATTTTATCTCACGAAAAGCAATGAATATCGACAGCCTGGGTGAAGGAAAAATAGAAATGTTGTACGACCATGGTTTGGTTAAAAATGTTGCCGACCTTTACGACCTGACCTACGATATGATTTTGGGACTTGAAAAAGTAATTCCCGGTGAAGCAGGGAAAAAGCCGAAACGCATTCGCTTTAGAGAAAAAACCGCTCAAAATATCATCCAGGGAATTGAGCAATCGAAGCAGGTTCCTTTTCCACGAGTTTTATATGCCCTTGGGATACGATATGTGGGCGAAACCGTCGCCAAAAAATTGGCCGCTTCTTTTAAAACCATCGATCAAATCATGGCTGCTTCGTATGATTCGCTAGTGGCCGTGGAGGAAATTGGCGAAAAGATAGCCCAATCGGTGATTCTGTTTTTCCAAAAACCGGCACACCGCGAAATGGTAGGCCGGCTCAAAGAAAAAGGCCTTCAAATGGCAGTTGTCGAAACCGAAAACAACTTTCCTGCCCTATTGGAAGGAAAATCGATTGTTGTCAGTGGCCTTTTCGAGCGACATTCACGCAATGAAATCAAAGCACTCATCGAACAGTATGGCGGAAAAAATGTAAGCGCAATCTCATCAAAAACAGATTTTGTCTTAGCCGGCGCCAACATGGGCCCTGCAAAAAAGGAAAAGGCAGAAAAACTGGGTATTCCCATTCTTTCGGAAGAGGAGTTCGAGAAAATGCTGGGACAATAAGCAGGTCTTTTTGTTGAAAAGCCAATTGAAGCGGTCCATTCAAAATCCCTCAATATCTTTTTTATCTTTGTACAAAAATAACTACCGATGAAAACAAGCCTACGTATCATCCGTTCCGTATTATTTCTTATCCCGGCTGTCATGGCCCTCACCACCGATATTTCACTCACCGGACTTTCCATCTTTTTTGGAGCGGTAAGTTTATCGGCTGCATTTGTCACACTCATCCATATTTTTATCCATTTCGATCAAAAATTTAATGAGAAACTTATTATGGAATTTCTGGCTGATATTTTTTTCGGAATTGTTATCTTCACCTATAGCGTGGTAAACCTGTTTTTATTTTCAAAACGCAAAATAGAACTTTA
>CBETNY010000350.1:0-2731 GCA_965537275.1 uncultured bacterium
TCACAACAAAACATCCGGAGAAAATAGTCTAATCACCTGTTTTTCTATTATTTATACACACACATTACTCCTTGAGCACCCCAGACTCTCTCGTTCACCTCTCCTTCTTTTATTCAGTTAAAAACAAGGCAAAACCCCTGCACGACAAGCTGATTTTTAACAATGGGATTTGTTATTGTTAAATTTGATTGATTCTAAATACAAAATCTTCAAAAATACACCGGTGAGTGAAAGAAAACGTTTGATTCAAACGTTTGCGCCTATTTTTAAGCCGGATTCTATTCCTTTTTAAAAGGGAACACTTCAAGCAGCCCCATACCTTGAAATCTACTAAATCACAATTCATTACAATATACAATCACATCAATCATTTTAACACATCCACATGGCATAGCCTACTTCTATGAAACCCTTAACAACTGTTAAATTATTATTATTAAATTCGCATCTCAAAGTTAAAGGTAGGGATCGAAATTTTCTATTAATAGAAAACTGTGTATGAAAAAAATTCAATCTGCAATATAGATACTCTTAGGACATCAGTCCAAAGATTGATTAATAAACCAAATTATCATTAATTAAATAATTCATTCGCATGAGAAAAATGTTTTTAAAACACATGATGTTGACACTCCTGTTTTTAGTGGGAGCTTCAACAATCTTTGCGCAAAACGGACTCGTGAAGGGTACTGTTACAGACGCATCGAATGGTTCACCGCTACCCGGGGCCACGGTACAGGTTAAAGGAACAACCGTTGGTACCGTAACGGATTTGGATGGAAAATATTCCATTCAGGTAAACGGAACCGCAACCCTTGTATTTTCCTACATCGGCTACGAAAGCCAGGAAATGCAAGCCAAAGCAAACAGCACACTCAACGTAAAATTAGCGCCAACGGCAGCCAACCTAAACGAATTGGTAGTCATTGGTTATGGTGTTGAGAAGAAAAAGGATGCTACCGGATCGGTAACAGCCATTAGTGCTAAAAAATTCAACAAAGGAGCCATTACTTCTCCTTCGGATTTGTTGGCCGGTAAAGTTGCCGGAGTACAGATTACCAATGGTGGCGGAGCACCCGGAAGCGGAGCTACCATCCGTATTAGAGGTGGGTCGTCTCTTTCTGCCAGCAACGATCCTTTGATTGTTGTGGATGGTGTTCCTTTGGACAATGATGGTATCGCCGGGATGAGAAACCCCTTAAATAGCATCAACCCCAACGACATTGCCACCTTTACCGTACTGAAAGATGCTTCTGCAACCGCCATTTACGGATCGAGGGCTTCAAATGGTGTAATTATCATCACCACAAAAAAAGGAAAAGAAGGTCAGCCTATGCGCGTAACTTACAACACCAAGCTTTCCTTATTTACTGCACCCAACAAAACCAATGTTTTGGCACCCCTTGAGTTTAAGCACACCATCGAAACCCGCTATGCAGGACAAGACAATGTTTTGAACTTATTAGGGAACACCCAAACCGACTGGCAAAAAGAGATATTTAAAGATGCCTTTGGGATGGATCACAACCTCAGTGTTTCGGGAGCCTATAAAACCATGCCTTACCGTTTTTCGGCCAGCTATGCCGATCAGGATGGTATTTTAAAAACCGACAACCTGAAACGTACTACATTATCAGCGGCCTTAAACCCCACCTTTTTTGACGACCATTTAAAGGTGAATTTTAACATAAAAGGTACTTTTGTAAAGAACCAATTTGCTGATCAGGGGGCCATTGGAGCAGCTACCCGTATGGATCCTACCCAACCGGTTTATTCCGATTCAACCTATCGCATTGCCGTAAATAACAACGGAAACATTTCCTATGTAAACACCAATTACGGTGGATTTTACACCCGCACACAGGCCAACGGTTCTCCCGTTAAATTGGCCACTGCCAACCCTGTAGCACTGTTAGAATTAACCGATAACCATTCAAATGTTACGGGCCTTATCGGTAACCTGCAACTTGATTATAAGTTTCACTTTTTACCTGAATTGAGTGCCCATGTCAACCTGGCTGCCAATCATTCAAAGAGTGACGGACAATACATTGTTCCTGATTATGCTGCATGGACCTTCGACGCCTTGAATTTTGGTGGTGTTTCAAACAGCTATACCCAGGAAAAGAAAAACGACCTTTTGGAAGCTTACTTTAACTATGACAAAAAAGTAGAAAGCCTGAAAAGTCGTTTTAATCTGATGGCCGGTTATTCGTGGCAACATTTCTGGAGAAAAGACTATTCAATCAATGGAAATTATTATCATACCACGACCATTGATACCCTTGACCTGCCCACCGAAAGCTACCTGGTTTCTTTCTACGGTCGGTTCAACTACAGTTTCAAAGACAAATACTTCCTTACCTTTACCTTGAGAGATGACGGTACTTCACGATTTTCACCAGATACTCGCTGGGGCTTATTCCCCTCTGCAGCTTTTGCATGGCAAATCATGAACGAACCCTGGATGAAAGGAAGCAACGTGTTTTCACAGTTAAAACTTCGTTTAGGATATGGAGTTACCGGACAACAAAATATCAACCAGGGTGATTATCCATACCTGCCCCGCTACAAATACGGACAGAGTACGGCCTCATACCAACTTGGAAATGTTTTCTACCTTACGCTTCGTCCCGAAGGCTATGATGCCAAAATCAAATGGGAAGAAACCACTACTTACAATGCAGCGGTTGACTACGGATTTTTACAAGACCGTATCTATGGTTCAGTG
>CBETNY010000351.1:0-2716 GCA_965537275.1 uncultured bacterium
TCCGCCGTGGGGTACTTGGTACAAAACAGGGAATCAATACCTTTGTTTGGAATTTGCGCTATCCCAATGCCACCACCGTTCCGGGAGCAGTCATTTGGGGAGGAAACATGGCAGGACCACAAATTACTCCCGGCCTTTACAAAATGAAGTTAACCATCAACAACCAAAGTTTGTCGCAAACTTTTGAGGTTAAAAAAGATCCACGAATAGCTGCAAGCCAAAAAGATTTGGAGGAACAATTTGCACTTTTAATGAAGATTCACAAGAAACTGGATACGACCAACAGGGCCATTAACCAAATCCGCAAAGTAAAAAAACAGCTTAAAAGCCGCGTGCAGCCCATCTCCAAAGACCCAAAGGCAAAGAAGCTTGTCGAAATGGCCGGAAAATTGGAAAAGACCTTAACGGATATTGAAGAAAATCTCATGCAAACCCGTTCGCATGCCAACGAAGATCCGCTTAACTATCCCATCAAATTGAACAACAAACTGGCTTCGCTGGCAGCCACCATTCGCTCATCGTACAACCGGCCCACACAACAAGATTATCAAGTGTTTAAAGAACTATCGGCAAAAGTAGATGAACAACTCAACCGGTTAAAGCCCCTTCTCCGTGCCGGTTTGCATGATTTTAATGAAGCTTTTAAAAACCGGGGGATACCGGCTGTTACCATTGCGCCTTGAGCATCTATCAGGGGTAATGCAACCGTCAACTCAGGGCATTCTTTTTTTTGACTCTTTCAAAATTAGGGGCTTTGAAGCTACAATTGCACAAAAACCTTACCTTTGTGTTTTTATAACAGAAGAGAAACTAAAATGAACGGAATTTGTTGTTGTCAATACAATTGTTGCTGTACTCGTTGTAATACAGTATTTTAAAATATTCATAACCTTGCATAATTCATTTTATTGCAAGGTTTTTTTTTCAACTGCAATCCGTAAAAAGCCAAAACCATGACAGAACTGGAAAAATATTTTGAGCCATTCAGGAAGAACACCATTGGAAACGAGATAATGTTTGATACGCCTTATGGCCGTCAAAAACTCATTTATGCCGACTGGGTAGCCAGTGGACGTTTGTACGCACCCATTGAGGAGAAGATGGCAAAGACCATTGGCCCTTATGTAGGCAATACGCACACCGAGACTTCAGAAACCGGCACCCTGATGACCAAGGCCTATCATTATGCCCGCAACAAAATAAAAGAGCATGTCAATGCGGGGCCCGATGACGTCATCATCACCTCCGGATTTGGAATGACTTCGGCAGTAAACAAACTCCAGCGCATTTTAAGGTTAAAAAACTGTGCCATCTGGCAAGACGGAAAATGTACACCCAAGGAGGAACGACCGGTTGTATTTGTCACCCACATGGAACATCATTCCAACCAAACCTCATGGCTTGAAACCATTGCCGAGGTGGTGTTGTTACAACCCGATGAAAACAACCGCGTCGACCCGGACGAGTTGCGTCGGCAACTGAAAAAATACGAAAACCGGAAAATGAAAATCGGTTCCTTTTCGGCCTGTTCAAATGTTACGGGCATACAGCCACCCTACCATCAACTTGCGGCGATTATGCATGAACACGGCGGACTGGCTTTTGCCGATTTTGCCGGATCGGCTCCCTATGTTGACATCAACATGCACCCCGACAATGAAATGGAACGGCTGGATGCCATCTTTTTCTCACCCCATAAATTTTTAGGTGGCCCGGGCAGCTCGGGTGTTCTTATCTTCAACAAATCAATGTATCAACGGAAAGTCCCCGATCAACCGGGTGGAGGAACCGTTGAGTGGACCAACCCCTGGGGCGAGCATATGTATTTCGATGATATAGAACTCCGCGAAGACGGCGGAACGCCGGGCTTTCTTCAAGCCATGCGTGCAGCCCTTGCCATTGAGGTAAAAGACCAGATGGATACCAAGCTCATGCAACAGCGCGAAGACGAACTGATTGAAAAAGCCTTTGAGGGTTTTTCGAAAATTGACGGGGTGCACATTTTAGCCGACAAAGTCAAAGATCGGTTGGGAATTTTTTCTTTCTACATGGAAAATGTCCATTACAATCTGGTGGTAAAATTACTGAACGACCATTTCGGTGTTCAGGTGCGGGGCGGTTGTGCCTGTGCCGGAACCTACGGGCATATCCTGCTGGGAATAAGCCCTGAAGAGTCGCATCGCATCACGCAAATGATCAGTCGGGGCGACCACTCAAAAAAACCCGGATTTGTACGTGTTTCGCTGCATCCCACCATGACCGATGCTGAGTTGGACACCATCATCGAAGGGGTTAATCAAATTGCCAGACACCATCGTGAATGGTCAAAAGACTACCGCTACGATCCCATTTCCAATGAGTTTTATCATCATCAGGAAAGGGATAAGGAAAAAACGGTGGCCGATTGGTTCCGGTTATAAAGACAGGTAACCACCAGGAGACCGAAAGCTAACTCCACGGATTCCACAGGATGAAGCGTAACGCCCTTTTGTCAACGGGCTACAAACCGCTCAAAAGAATTCGTAATTCATTTAATATCATGGCCGTGGCACCCCAAACCACTTCCCCGTTTAAATAAAAACAGGGCACTTTTACACGCACTCCCGTACGGTGAAGGATGTATTTTTCCGTTTTGCAATCCGGATTTAAAAATGTTTCCAAATCAATTTCCATCAGTTGATGAATCTCCACCGGATCGATTTTGAAATGCGGCACG
>CBETNY010000352.1:0-2709 GCA_965537275.1 uncultured bacterium
CCTGCGGATTTAGTGATGGATTCTCAAATAGTTTCTTTTTAGTTCTGCGAAGGTTTCATCAGCAGATGAATATTAATCTGTGGTAAAAACTTCCCGAACTCCATAAATCAACTCACGGAAAAAATCAATCGTCGCTACCGAACAATGCCTTGGTTCGGTAGCGACGATTCATTAACAGGCCGGAAATTCATTCCCGGTGAGGAAGCAATAACTATTTCCCCGGAATGGTGTAAATATTTTCGGTATTTCTGTAGCCTGCATGATCTGTATACCAATCGGTATATTCTGTTCCGCCACTTTCGGCCCATGTGCCAAAGTGATTGTAGGTATTTAATATTGCTACTTTTTCTACAGGATAATCAAAACGTTCAATCAGGTTGATGGCCCACGGCAGGTTGGTGGCTGTCTTGTAATAGCGGCCTTCTGCCGGATTGCTATCATCGGCACCTGTTCCAAACAGGGCTGTATTGGCAAGATCGGTAGGCGCATGGTCGGGTAAATGAATTTCGTTGCCACGGATGCCATCTGAAAAAATAAATGGGTTATAGGGAGGGTTCCCCAATTCGTCAAGTTTTACGGGTTGCGTCAGCGATATGGCAATGCGTAAGGTGTCGGGGACAACATAAGGTGCTGTGGTCTCAGTGTTCACGCCCAATCCCTGGCCGGGATGGGGTAGCACATCAAAACCATCTTCCCAGAGCATGATGACCGCTTTAGATTGATTTGTCTCAAGGTTTCTGCTGTCAAGATTTACCAGATTGCCGGGAACATTAATATCTCCGCTTACTTCGGACACCAAACTGTTGTCGATGGGCAATTGAATTCCAAAACCATTATGGAAATAGGCACCCTGTGCTCTAAGAACAAAAGTTCCTTTGATATCTACCACTTTATTGTCTCCGTTGGTAATTTGATTAAAATTATAATCGATTACCGCATCATTGAAATCGTAATCGCCTACGGAAGGCCACAAGTCTTCAAAGGCAAGTGTACCAAAATTACCTTTGTCAAAGTAATAATTGTTGAAAGCGCGAACCGGGTCAGAAGGATAATCATCAAAATGATCGGGGACGCCGTCGCCATCTGTATCAGTTCCTGTGTAATCTACCAATGGCGTATTGGATTGGTCAACCGACTGAATGGGATTTGCCGTTACATAAAAGATGGCATCATTAAAATCCTGGTCACAACTTCTGTTATCACGACGAATATCTTCAAAGCTAAGCAGGAATAAATTGCGTGCGTTGTCTAAAAGCAACACGCTATGTTGTTTTAGTGAGGGATCGGTTTCGGGGTTTAAATTTTTTTGTGAATAAAGCACCCATTTCCCATCGGTAACCGTTCCGTTTCTCCAACCATTGGCCATTAAAACAAATCCAATACTGGTGTTGGCAGGAAAGTTTCCTATTTTTACTTTATTTCCTGCATGCAATCCGCCACCGCTTCCCTGGAAGGAAACATTTGGAAAGATAATGGTAATCGAATCAATATCGTCAGGTGATTGGGGCGGTTGATTGGTTGGGTATGTGTAGAATCCTAAAACATTTTTGTAGCCGGCCCCTTCCGAAACAAAGGTCACCCAAACATCGGCAGGTGCATTCAGGTGTAAATTATGATCATATTCTGATGAAAAGTATTGGGGATGTGATACGGGTAGCTTTCTCCTTTCGGGTAACGTATTATTCACATCATGCAAAAAGAGATTGTCAATTGGGTCATTCTGGGCTTCCAAATAATCCGGGACTCCCTGACTATTATATCCACCTAGAAATTTATAATTGCCATGTGTGCTTTTGGCTGCTGAAGCAGATTTGAAAGCAACATTTTTTTGTGTTCCTCCCAATGTTATGTCAAATCCGTTCTGCTCGAGTGGAACCAAACCGGGAGAAGGAAGTCCAACATAATCCGATCGTACATACAGATTGGAATAATAGGCCGGAACTTCATGGTTTAACGTGTAGGTGCCTGTAGCATTGGTTATTCCACTGGCAATCAGCAAACCTCCCGAGTCAGGGTCTGCAGTAAAAATCGAGATCCGGGCGCCCTGAATAGCCTGGTTAAGGTTGTCTTTGGTATGAATGCTTAAGGTTGCCGGTTTGGAGGTAGACCAATCAAAAGTTTTTGGAATAATAAGGTCGGCCATGGTTTTTTCTTTTACCGGTGTGGGGGTGTCTTTGGATTTATTATTGCAGGAAGCAAAAATTCCGGAAACTAACAGGAGCAAGAATAGACCCTTGAAGGAATTTAATTTTGTTTTCATTTTCATTTGATGTTTAGTTTCTGTTTTTAGATAAACTCTTTTTTAGATGAGAGATGTAAAAATATTTATTCAATTATCGTGCCGTTAGCGTAAATGGTTTTAAATCAAATTAATAAAAAACATCATCCAATTCACGATGTTCAAATTGAGAAAAAACTCTCATATTGGGAAAGTTTTTCTCTGCGTTTTATTCAAATATACGGAAACAATTTCACTTTTTCCAGTCGATTTTTTTTGATTTTCATTTTTTTCAATCCTTTAGTTTCAAGTAAACTCCTTTAGCCTGGCTATTTCGATAAATCCAAAGGGATGAATCAATAGCAGAAATCATCAACCTTCGGCATCAAGCCAAACAGTCCCAAGGTTTATCCAATCATACAAACTGATTGGTTCATTTAACCACTGTGGAGCGCTGCAATCGATGGTCCACCACGGAACGTATGTTTGAA
>CBETNY010000353.1:0-2707 GCA_965537275.1 uncultured bacterium
ACCCTGTTTCCAAGAATGTGGAGCGATCAAAAGCCCAGCCACATTAAAATTTATAAAAGTGCTGCCTACGGTGGTACCGATGGTACGCCCATTCGCGTTGATTTGGGGAATGGAAAAACAAAAACCCTTATTAAACCCAGTTTTGCTACCAATTTGAAATTCTTCCTCACCTATCAAGTCGACCACATGTACATTCGCTATTTTATGTGGAATTTTGTTGGACGCCAGAATAACATTGAAAGTCAGGGAGAAATTGATCACGGCAACTGGATTTCCGGTATTAATTTCATCGATAAAGCGCGGTTGGGCGATCAGGCCCATTTGCCGGCCAGCATGAAAAATCCGGCACGGGCACGCTTTTATTTTCTACCACTTATATTGGGGTTACTCGGATTTTTCTTCCAGCTGTCGCGTAATAAAAAAGACAACTGGGTTGTCAGCATTCTATTCCTGATGACCGGTCTGGCCATTATCGTTTATCTGAATCAGACGCCGATGCAGCCGCGTGAACGTGATTATGCCTACGCCGGTTCGTTTTATGCCTTTGCCATTTGGATTGGTTTGGGTGTCCTTTCACTCTACGAAGGCCTTCGAAAATGGAGCAACAAAGAGACCCTGATAGCCATCTCCGTTACCTTAATCAGTTTGATACTGGTACCGGCCAACATGGCCAAAGAAGGCTGGCATGCCCATGATCGTTCAGGCAAATATGCCACACGCGATTTTGCCCGCATGTACCTCGAATCGTGTGCTCCCAACGCCATCTTATTTACCAATGGTGATAACGATACCTTCCCGTTGTGGTATGCACAAGAGGTAGAAGGCATACGTCCTGATGTAAGGGTTGTTAACTATATGCTGGCTTCCGGAGCATGGTATACCGATCAAATGTTTAAGCAAGCATACAGTTCGGCCCCACTGCCGCTAAGTATTTCTTCGGAAAAATACGACCTGGGAACCTTTAATGCCTTACCGGTATTTCCTATGGTAAAAGGTGATGTGGATTTGAAAGATGCCATTGATTTTATTGCCGATGATAATCCCCGTACCAAAATTCCATTACAGTCGGGCAAAAAAATTGATTACCTCCCCAGTAAAAATCTCTTTATCAAGGTGGATTCGGCAGCTGTGGTAAAAGCAGGACTTGTGAAACCTGAAAATGCAGGAAACATCGTCAAAGAAATTCACTGGAAAATAAAACAAGGTTATTTGTATCGAAGCGATTTAATGCTCCTCGATTTAATTGCTACCAACAACTGGAAGCGCCCCATCTATTTTGCAAACCCATCCTCCGTCAGCAAAGTACTTGATGTGGATAAGTATTGCCATATGGTAGGCCTTGTTTATCAATTCAAGCCGGTTTTGGCCAAAGACTATATTAAAAATGTGGGCGGCGTCGATGTGAAAGATTCGTATAAAATTCTCATGGACAAAAAAGCACGCTGGGGACGTCTTAACGAACCCGATGTGAATGTTGACCGTGAAAGTTTCAGAAATTCAACCATTGCTAAACAGGCCTACGTTCGTTTGGCACAGTCGCTGGTGAACACCCACCAATACGATTCGGCAGTAAAAGTACTTGATAAAGGGCTCTACTTTTTCCCGGGCACAAAATTTCCATATGATTATTTTACTACCCACTGGGCTCTACTGTATTACCAGGCCGGAGCTACCAAAAAAGCCAACCAGCTTTCAAATGCCATTTTCGACCGCTACATGGACGATTTACGGTATTACAACAGCCTGAATGATAACCTTATTGCTTACTACTCGGATAACATCCGCGAAGCTTTGACTTCACTACAGCAATTGGGACAATTGGCCAAAGATTATGGACAAAAAGACCTGGCCAGGAAGATGGAAAAAGCTTTTTACGATGAAATTAAACTGATGCAATCGGTAAAATAGTCGTGCACTTTTATTTTTACAGAACAGCAAGCCCGGAATTACAATTTTTGGGCTTGTTGTTTTTGCGACCAAATTAAAACCCCGATACCCAGCAAAATGAGCGGAATACTCAAAAGCTGCCCCATATTTAACAGCATGTGCTGTTCCCAGATTTCCTGCGGCTCTTTCAGAAATTCAACCAGAAAACGAACCGAAAAGATGAACACCATAAAGTAGCCAAAAAGTTTTCCGGGTTTTAAAGCTGTGGAGTGCTTTTGATAATACCGGTATAAAAAGAAGAAAATAAACAGATAACCGAGCCCTTCATAAATTTGGGTAGGATGATGGGGCCCTTGTGCCAGTGCAGGATTCATCGAATTAACAAAAACAAAACCCCAGGGCAAATGCGTAGGATATCCGAAAATTTCCGAATTCATCAAATTACCCATTCGGATAAAAAAGCCGGCCAGGGGCACCACGATGGCAATCCGGTCGAGCACCCAGATATAATCTTTATGATTGGTTCTTGAAAAAATATAGAGTCCCAGTAAAATTCCAATGGCAGCACCATGACTTGCAAGGCCGCCATGCCATACATACAGAATTTCCATAGGGTGTGTTAAAAAATAATGGGGCTCATAAAAAAAGCAATGGCCCAACCGGGCACCTAACAGGGTAAAAACAAACATATAGGTAAACAAGCTGTCGATAAATTTTTCGCTGACCCCCTCTTTTTTAAACGATTTTGCCAAAATCAAATATCCGGCTACAAAACCGGGAGCAAAGAGCAATCCATACCAACGCAACGAAAATCCACCTA
>CBETNY010000354.1:0-2705 GCA_965537275.1 uncultured bacterium
TCAGCAGCGAGATGTAAACCAACATCACAACTAAAATTAGGGTTTGATTTTCCATTTTATGCGTTGTTTATTTCTAACTAAAAAAAATAGTGTTGTCCGATAAATCCTCTTTTTCTGATAAAAATTTCGTTAACTCCACAAGTTTTATTGCTGCAGGGTATCGTTGATTTATTATGCCCTGCCAAATCCCGGCCCGGAATATTTTCTTTTGGTTGACTCCTGTTTTTCTCATGTTGAATATCCGGATCCTTTAGCCATCTGATATGTAATTACCAGCCTTAATTTGCTTTGTCACAACAAAAATAAACCAAATATTTTTCATTTGAAACCTTTATGGCAGCCTGCCGTTCCTACGCGCAATGCTCATGGCGACTCACGATAAAGCCCAACGAAATAAAAATGAGATAATAAAACCAGGGCACATTTTCTTCGGCATTTAAGTCTTGTTCAGATTCCTGGCGAAGGATCCATGATGGGGTAAACCTGCTATTAAGAGGGATAGATTCCTGTCAAAAAAAAAGGAATCGCCGGGAATCAAAAAAAATGGAAAAGTTATGCCTCCGGCGGGACTACTATTCATAAAAAAAATTTATTTTAGCGTTTAACCTTTAACCTAAAAAAAGTATGCAGAACATTTCCAAAATTGAAACCCCATTCACGAAAATGATGGGGATTGATTATCCCATCATTATGGCGCCCATGTTTTTGGTTTCCAACACAAAAATGATTATTGAAGCATTAAATAGCGGAATAACGGCTGCCTTTCCTGCTTTAAATTACCGGACCGATGAGGCCTTGCGGCAAGCCATTGGTGAAATAAAGGCGGCCACCCGAAAACCATTTGGGGTAAACCTGATTGTGAATAAGTCGAATGTGAAATATAAGGAGCAGCTGAACACCTGTGTTGAGATGAAAGTCGATTTTATTATCACGAGTCTTGGGAGTCCCGAGGAGACAATTAGTCGCTGTAAAGACCATGGCATTAAGGTGTTTTGTGATGTGGTTGATTTAAAATATGCCAAAAAAGTGGAAGCCCTTGGTGCAGATGCGCTTATTGCTGTCACTTCGGAGGCAGGGGGACATTCCGGAAATTTGTCGGCTGATGAATTGATACCGCTGTTGCGTCAATCATGCTCAATTCCGGTAATTGGAGCCGGGGGAGTGGCTCGCCATGAGGATTTACAAAAAATGCTTGCCTTGGGTGCAGACGGCGTTTCGGTGGGAACCGTTTTTATTGCCTCCGACGAATGTGGTGTGTCCGACGACTATAAACAAGCCATTGTGGATTATGGTGGAAAAGATGTGGTACTTACCGAAAATTTGTCGGGGACTCCGTTGAGTGTTATTAATACGCCTTATGTTCAAAAAGTGGGGACCAAAGCAAGTGGTTTCACAAAAATGTTATTGAAAAACAAAAAACTCAAAAAATGGGTGAAAATGTTTGTGGCGGTGAAAGGAATGAAATCGATCGAAAAAGCAGCATTTGGTGCTACCTACAAGACCTTTTGGGTAGCCGGTCCCGGCATTGAGCATATCCATGCTGTAAGGCCGGTTAAAGAGATTGTGAAAAGTCTGGTTACCGAATCGTAAACACTGGTGGTTTTCCTTACTGCAATGGTGTTTACATAATGATTGTGCTGTTGCCAGGATGACTTTATGCCAGTAAATAAAAATCAGACAATAAATAATTTTTTTAATTAACCTACCCCTTCGCCCCTTCCAAAAGGGGATTATAGGTATTTATTGTCTGATTTTTATCATTTTTCTTTGTCCCACTGACTTTTACCTTTCAACAACTTTATTAAAAAAGAATTTCCTATTTCTTAAGTTTATCGGAAAATATCTTTTTAAACTTTTCAACTTTGGGAGTAATCACAAACTGGCAATAGGCGGCTGCGGGATTGTTTTTATAATATTCCTGATGATATTTTTCGGCATTGTAAAAATTGCGGATGGGGCTGATCTCAGTGACAATCGGACGATCCCAAATGCCGGCAGCTTCCAGCTTTTGCTTGTAATCTTCGGCCAGCTGTTTTTGGGCCTGGTTGTGATAGAAAATGACGGATCGGTATTGGGTTCCCACATCGGCCCCCTGGCGGTTAAGGGTTGTGGGATTGTGTGTTTCCCAGAAAATTTTGAGTAGTGTCGACAAACTAACTTTCTGCGGATCATATACCACCTGTACCACTTCGGCATAGCCGGTGGTGCCGGTACTTACATCGCGGTAAGTGGGATTGGGCATCTTGCCGCCCGAATAACCCACAGTGCTTGAAATAACGCCTTCAACACGTTCAAAAATGGCCTGGCTACACCAGAAACATCCGGTTCCCAGGGTAATGGTATCGTAGTTTTGCATAATGTTCTTTGGATTTTGTTCTTGGGCATGGCTTCCCATTGGAAGTATTATTAAAAAGAGGAAATAGAAAACAAGGGGATTTAAACGCATTAAAGAAGGAGGATTTTTCGTTTGGAGAAGAGTTCTTCAATTTCGGGTGGCGGTCCCAGAAACTGTTCCCTGAACCCGTTCATTTCATCTTTGGTTTTCTCCGACAAAAGCTCCGACATTTCCATCATCACCTCTTCGCCGATGGCCATGGGAGGAGTATTGAGCACCATATGAGGGCCGCTGAATTGCCCAATTAGTTGATACTCTTTCATTTCGTGAACCGGTTTTTCTTTGAAAAAACATTTGGAGAGCCATTGGT
>CBETNY010000355.1:0-2691 GCA_965537275.1 uncultured bacterium
AATATCTTCGGCAAACATTACCAGGGTAGTGTAGCCATCCGGATCACTGTTTCCGTGGCTTCGTGCATCAAAGGCAAGCAGGTTATACCCTTTGCAACAGAGTTTTTTGAGATAGCTCATCATGCGCTGGGTATTTCGCCCCCAACCATGGATAAAAAGTATGGTAGGGGCGTCAGGTTTTCCCTGAATCCACCAGGCATAAAGTTGCTTTTGGTTGCCTGTGGGGATGGTAAGCTCTTGAATCTGAAAGGGCAAGTTTTGCGGAACTTTATATTTTTCCACCGGATTCCGAAAGCCTCTTACCATGAGAAAGAATAAAACGGCCATTCCAATGACCAACAATACCAGGATGATGTAAACGATATTCATGATGAATGAGTTAAATGGATAAAGCAAGCAAAACCAGTGCAGACCAGTAGGTTGTCATGATGAAAAATTCGGCTGCTTTAAAGGGACGCACAAATTTATCGTAAGCTAAGATTGAATCGGAAACCACAAAAAGCAGGGCACCGTAAAACGCATAACCACTGCTGTCGCCGGCCAAATACCACGCCCGGCCGGCTGCCTGCCAAAGGAAAAGCATAATCACCAGTGCGTAAATGAATACGGGGAGGGTCATTTTGCCGGTTTTAGGTAATAAAATCCGGAGTAAGATACCCATATAAAGGGCAATGGGAATCAAGGGTATCCAGGCGTAAAACGGACCAAAGTCGGAAACCATGGCCCCAATAAACAGGAGATGAGCCACTAAAAAAGATGCCAATCCGGCGATAAACCGGTCTTTGGGTAACATTAAAAACACATCACCCATGAGCGAAAACACCAAACCACTCAGGATAAGTATTGTATACGTAGAATGAAGCCCCGGGTCAAGCTGAAAAGCCAGGATAAAAATCAGGATGGTGGTGAGTGGTTTAAAAAGGTATTTTAGCGAAGCAATTTTTACATATTGTCCGGTAATATGCAGCATACCGGATAAAATGATTAATAAGAGCAGACTATTCATGGATCGTGAGAATTTTAAAAGCATAAACCTACAAAAATTTACCCAAATAAGCGCTGTTTTTTTCAAAACGGATGAAGTAAGCACAGCTTGTATTCTTCCATAGGGAAGAAAAATAGTACAAAGAAATTGTTTAATATTGCCCTTACCAACGGATGATGTGTTTGAAGTGGAAATTGAGATAAAATGAACGAAAAGGAAATCTTAGCCCAATATTTGCCGGAGGAGGCCATCGAATTGGTCTATCATTGGATTATCAGGTATAAAATCCATTTGACAATTACCCAAAGCCGGAGTACCCGCCTGGGCGATTATCGTCCGCCGGGGTCTAAACCGTATCATCGCATTAGTGTGAATCACAACCTTAATCCCTACGCCTTTCTCATCACCTTTGTTCATGAACTTGCTCATTTAAAAACATTTAAAAAATATGGTCCGCATCGACAGCCTCATGGTAAAGAGTGGAAAATGATGTACCGTCAATTGATGGAAAAGGTGCTGAATAAAAAAATTTTTCCTGACCCTTTGGAAGTTGCCGTAAAAAACCATTTGCTCCATGTGCGGGCATCAAGTAGTGCGGATATCGAACTTACGCGGGCTTTAAATCAGTATGACCGGCATAAAGAAATACATGTGGAAGACCTTAGTGAAGGGTCGGTTTTTCTTTTTCAGACCCATCGAAAATTTGAACGTCTGTCAAAAGCCCGAACCCGATACAAGTGTCGTGAACTGGCAACCAATAAAGTATATTTGTTTCATGCATTAACACCGGTAGAACCGGTTGAAAAAACGGACAAGGAGCTTCCGGATGGTTAAGAAATGAGAAGGAAAGAAGGAATGTTCCCCTGTTTCTATTATTTTTGCTACACCTAAAAAAAATAAAATGGATAATTACTATTGTGTTATTATGGCCGGAGGGGTAGGATCGCGCTTTTGGCCTATGAGTAAAACCGCTCATCCCAAGCAATTTATGGATGTTTTGGGAACCGGTAAAACACTGATTCAATTGACTTTCGATCGTTTTACAAAGATTTTACCGGCAAAGAATATTTATATTGTGACCAACGAAATATACAAAGATTTGGTGTTGGAGCAGTTGCCGGAAATTGATGCCAACAAGGTGCTTTGTGAACCTTCCAGGCGGAATACGGCGCCATGTATCGCGTATGCCAATTATAAAATTCGTGAAGAAAATGAGCATGCCATCGTTGTGGTGGCTCCCTCCGACCACATCATTTTAAAGGAAGATGAGTTTGTTACCGACATTCAATCGGCCATGAAGGCTGCCGAACAAAACAACTGGCTCATTACCCTGGGGATTCGTCCCAGTCGACCTGATACAGGTTATGGATACATTCAGTTTAAGGAGGAGCAAGTTTATCCGGCCGATGACCGGTTAAGAAAAGTGAAAACGTTTACCGAAAAACCGAATCTCGACATCGCTAAATCGTTTTTGGCCAGTGGCGATTTTCTTTGGAACTCGGGCATTTTTGTTTGGTCGCTCAAGAGTATTATGGCTGCATTCGATAGCTACTTAACTGATGTGGATGCCCTGTTCAAAAAGGGAATTGGCGTGTACAACACCCCTGCTGAGGCCTCTTTTATCAATGAAACCTATGCTGTTTGTAAGAATATCTCCATCGACTACGGGGTGATGGAAAAAGCCGAGAATGTGTATGTGCTCAGCG
>CBETNY010000356.1:0-2690 GCA_965537275.1 uncultured bacterium
AATTTTGACATGATGAACATCGTGATGGACGGCGGAGATGATTTCCATCCGGGGCTTTTCATCCGGTGGAACCAGCAGCGAAAAGGAGAAATGAGGCAGGTCCGGTGCACCTTTTTCCATGGAAGGGGCAGCTCCTTTGGCCACCAAGCGCATCCACACCCCTTTTTCAGTGAAAACAGGCACCCAGGAAAATCCGGGTAGCCGGAAGCGAAGGGTCACCGAATTTTGGCTCATCGACAACCGTTCAAAAGCCGGATTTTGTGCACCGGCGTAACCGAACACCCTCATCAAAATCATCAGAAAGATCCATCGACTTTTCATCCTTAAATCTTTTACCCACCGGGCATCTATTGCCCCATCAAATTGACAGTTTTTTTCCAAAAATCAATCTGTTTTATCCCTATCATTTCAGTTTGATACGGTCGAAATCTTTCAGCATAAAGCGAACCGGATACCACGAAGCCAGCAAACCAATAAGCTGAACACTGGCAAAAACATAAACAAAATCAGTAAGTTGCATGGCTACCGGATAGGCATTAATGATAAAGTCGCCATTGCCCGATCCCAACCTGACAAAACCGTAGGTTTGTTGAAGCCACAAGACCACAAAACCCAGAACAAGTCCTGCTGTTCCACTAATTAAACCGATAAGAATACCCTGTTTCAAAAAAATCATCCGCACCAACTTTTGATTGGCACCCATGCTTTTTAGGGTTGCAATGTCCTTTACTTTTTCAACAATCAAGATGGAGAGTGCGCCAATCATGTTGAAGGAAGCCAGAAAGAGAATGAAAACCAGGATAATAAACACCGCCAGTTTTTCCGACTTCATAATTTTAAACAAACTTTCGTTTTGTTCAAACCGGTTCCTTACCCGGTACTTATTTCCCAACAGATTCTGCACTTTTTGTTGAATGCGATCCACTTGGGCATCCTTTTTCAAATACACCTCCATGGCGGTTACTTCATCGTGATAATTCAGCAAGCGTCGGGCAAAACGAAGGGGAACCAGAACATACTTTTCATCAAAATCCTGTTGGATAGAAAAAATGCCTGCCACACCGATAGCCTCGCGGTTAAAGGCATTTGCGAAGTTAAACGACGAGGGGCTGCCCCTTTTTGGAACGTAAACATCCAACAGGTGTGTAGCATCACGCAAATTAACCCCCAACGACCAGGCGACCCCCATGCCCAAAACAGCAAAATCAGCATCCTCGGTTTGCAACACAAAGCGACCGTCACGAATGACCGTATCCAGGCGGCCTGCCTGTTGGTAATTTTCAGACAAACCTCTCAATTTACCGATAAACTGCTTGTCGTTATACCGGAACAGGGCATCCTCTTCGACCACCTGAACCACCTGTGAAATCCCCGGCAAAACCTTTAACGTGTCAAGCGGAAATTGGGCTACCTTAAAAGTTTTTCCTTGTTGAACGGTGATTAACAAATCGGGATTGAAGGTATGGTACAGCGATTTAATCACCTGTTCGAAACCATTAAATACCGACAAGACAATAATCAGGGCGGCCGTTCCAATGGTTAACCCAATGGTTGACACCAAAGAAATGATGTTGATCAGATGATGCGATTTCTTTGAAAAAAGATACCGCCGGGCCATAAAAAAAGTAAACTGCATCCTTTGGTTTTTGAACAAACAAATATCTGCAAAAAAGTGGTTGACGCTACGCATTCAAACCAACAATCGCCGGAACATAAAACCGGGGGAGAATTTTTTCATAAAATACTTTTTGAAAAAAGAGCAAAACCGGAGATTAATTTACTTTTGTATAAAAGTTAGGGAGATGGAACTATTTTATAGAAGATACGGTCGCGAAGGCGATCAGCCTTTGATTATTTTGCATGGCCTGTTTGGATTATCCGACAACTGGGTCACCTTTGCCAGGCGAATTGCCGCAGAAGGATTCGATGTATTTGTTGTTGATCAACGCAACCATGGCCGTTCACCACGCAGCGGGGTGTTTAACTACCTTGCCCTGACCGATGACCTCTTCGATTTTATTGACGAACATGAAATTGAAAACCCCATCCTCCTGGGCCATTCAATGGGCGGCAAAGTGGCCATGCGCTTTGCGCTTGAAAATCCGGAGCTATTGAAAAAACTGATTGTGGTTGACATCAGCATGAAGGCCTATCCGCCACGCCGGCAACACAAACAGATTATCAAGGCCATGCGCAGTATCGATTTGACAAAAGTAAAAAACCGCCGGCAGGTAGAGCAACAACTGGAAGCCTTCATTCCGGAACTGCGCATTCGCCAGTTTGTGCTAAAAAACCTCCATCGCAACGAGCAAAACGAGTTTGAGTGGCGCCCCCACCTGGATGGCATCGAAAACAACCTGGATGATTTGTTTGATGGAATCGACATCCACCAAACTTTCGACAAACCCAGCTTATTTATCAAAGGCGGGGCATCCGATTACATTTTATTGGAAGATTTTGAAAAAATCAGAAAGAACTTTCCACGTGCCGAGATCATCACCATTGCCAACACATCGCACTGGGTACATGTGGAAGCTCCCGAACGTTTTTTCCAACTTTGTTGGGGTTTTATGACCGGGAATCCATCGTGGAACCAAAACATTCAACCCGAATCGTAACGCTTTTAAACCGTTGAAAATGTCCCCATCGCTTTTCCAGACCCTCGAAACAATAGCTGTTGATCAACAATT
>CBETNY010000357.1:0-2687 GCA_965537275.1 uncultured bacterium
CAGTCCTTTTGTCGATTACATCCGGCAGTGGATGAAAATCCTCATAGTAAAGAGCGAAGATGCCGAAAACAGGTTGTGGGTTCCCGGTCTTATTCACCTGATGAACAACCCCTTAATGGGATTTTTGCTGGAGACAAATGTCAATGAAGTGGTAAGTGAAATTAAAAAGCAAAATCTATTTTTTCAGGAGGTGGACCCATGGCTTTCGCCTGATGCGAATCCTGTTTTGACTGCTTTTTTGAAACAAAATTTTGTTGGGGTTGACACTCCGGCTCATTTTTTAAAAGCTTTAAACAATACTTTGGTCACTTTGTCAGAAAATACGGCCATGACCGAACCTCAATATGTGTTGTTGAGAAACCAATTGTTGAGACTCGTTAAAGTGGTAAAGGTTCTGAATGTGAGGCTTGCCGGGTATATTGAGTCGACTACCTTTCACAGTTTGCAAACCATGTTTGAACGGTTGATTTCACAGGAAGAAATCAGTCTAAAAGGAGAGCCTTTGTCGGGGGTACAGGTGATGGGATTGCTTGAGACCCGAAATCTGGATTTTGACAACCTGATTATCCTCGGGGCAAACGAAGGACTTTTGCCTAAAACCGGTTTTCAAGATTCTTTTGTTCCGTTTGATTTGAGACGGGCCTACCAACTTCCCTTACCCAATGCGAAAACAAGTATTGTGGCGTACCATTTCTTCAGGTTGTTGCAACGGGCAAAAAATATTGTAATGATTTACAATTCCGAAGCCGAATCACTGGGTGGCGGGCAGGCCAGCCGTTTTATCCTGCAATTGGAACATGTGCTGCAAAAAAGGAATCCTCAGTTACATTTGAAAAAGAAAGTGCTTCAAATACCCATTCAACCTATCCATGTAAATGCCGGCTCTATTGTCATCGCAAAAGATGAGAAAATTTGCCGGCAGCTTGACCAACTGGCTGTCAAGGGGATTTCGCCTTCGGCTTTTACTACTTTTGTGCGTTGTCCGTTACGTTTTTATTTTACTTACCTGCTTCGGCCCAAACTTCCCGAAAATCTGGAAACCAGTATCGAATCCAATACATTTGGAAGTGTCATCCATGCCAGCCTCGAAAAGTTGTATAGCGATTTTGTCGGAAAAGAAATTTCTCCTGAAAATTTACAAAAAAATCTGAATCACCTGGATGCCGTTTTGATGGAAAGTTTTACTGAAATTTATGGTAACCACCCTTTATCGTATGGTAAAAACCTGTTGATTGTGGAAGTAGCCAAAACTTACATTCAGCGATTTGTCAAAAATGATATCAATCAGCAAAAAAAACAACCTTACTTTTTGGTGGCGCTGGAGCAAAAATTGGAGGCGTCATTTGCTCTGAAGAATAAAAATATCAAGATTAAAGGATTTATTGACCGCATTGACCGGCAAATGGACACGCAAGGATTAAGAATTGTGGATTATAAAACCGGTAAGGTGGATGAAAATGAGTTGAAAATAAAAGATTGGGACGATTTGGTTCATGATTCAAAATATTCAAAGGCCTTACAAGTGCTTATTTATCAGTGGCTCTACCGTAAAAATTACCCGGATGAAGAGAATGTGTCAGCCGGATTGATTAGCTTACGTTCAGCACAAAATCCTTTTATGCCGGTTCGTTATGATGACCCGGCATCGGTCGAGACAGGGGTGGAGCTTATAGAAAAGGTTTTATCCGGTTTGCTCCATCAAATTTTTGACCCTCAGCAAGATTTTGAGCAAACCTCTGATTCCGACCAATGTACCTATTGCGATTTTAAGGAAATCTGTATGCGTTAATTTTAGTTATAGGACTGCCCTTCTTTAAGAAAATTGTCTATTTTTGTTGGTAGTGGCTTTAATTTAAAATTCTTTGTTTTAATTTTTTCGATTATGGACAACCAAAAAAAGTATAACATCCTTATTGTTGATGACCGTCCTGAAAACCTGCTTACCCTGGAAAGTATCCTGGAGAGTCCTGAACTAAATATTGTAAAGGCCGGCTCGGGGAACGAAGCCCTGGGCTTATTGCTTGAACATAATTTTGTTTTGGTATTGATGGATGTTCAGATGCCGGGAATGGATGGCTTTGAAACGGCTGAAATTATGCGCTCCAGCGAGCGAACCAAACATATTCCCATCATTTTTGTGACGGCAATAAGCAAACAACGTAAACATATTTTTAAGGGCTACGAAACGGGGGCAGTTGACTATTTATACAAGCCGCTTGATATGGAAATTCTTAAAAGTAAAATTTCCGCTTTTCTGGAGTTTTTCAAATATAAAGAGGCGCTGGAAGAGACCACTCAAAAGCTTCAAAAGACCATCGAAGAGCTCCATGATGCCAAAATTGAGGCCGAAGAAGCGACCCAGGCAAAGAGTGCTTTCCTGGCTTCCATGAGTCATGAAATTCGTACGCCTCTTAACGGAATTATCGGAATTGCCGAGTTAGGGCTTATGGATGAAGAAACCACCCCCAAGCAGGCCGACCGTTTTCTGGATATCAAAACCTCCGGACAAAATTTACTGGAAATCATCAACGATATACTGGATATTTCGAAAATTGAAGCCGGTAAGCTGGAGCTCGAAGAAATCGAATTCAGTATCCGTGACATGGTGGATAAGGTGATTAAAATTATTCGGTTGCACACCATCCACAAAGACCTTGAACTGGTAGCAGAAATCGATCCTTCTATTC
>CBETNY010000358.1:0-2650 GCA_965537275.1 uncultured bacterium
TGATTCAATTGGGCGGGATAAATATTATTTCGTTTGCTACTTTCTTTGTTACTTTCTCGAAATCAGCCGGAGGGATAAAATATCAATCGTTATTAAAAGATGTTCTTAGTAGCGACCGGTTATCCGATACTTCAAATATTCTTCAAAGTATTATTAAATTTAGTTTGATTAGTGAGGCCATTGGAACCGTTGCCCTTTATTTTTCGTGGGGAGATGTCCATTTTGAGGATTGGGGTACGCGTCTTTTCCACTCCGCTTTCCAGGCAGTTTCTGCTTTTAACAATGCCGGTTTTTCCACTTTTAGCAACAACTTGTTCGAAAATGGAGTGCGGCAGCTCTATGGATTACAGATGGTGATTGCTTTCCTGATTTTTTTTGGCGGATTTGGGTTCATCGCCATGCAGGATGCTTTTAGCTTTAGCAGTATAAAAACGCGGATTAAGTTGCACTGGAAGAGAATGAATGTGAGTACGAAGATCACGCTGAACATGTCGTTGATGTTGATATTTGTGGGAGCCGTGGTTTTTTATTTACTGGAAAGAAACCATTTGCTGGCCGGTGAAAATTGGTACCAGGTAGCTATTACTTCCATTTTTCAATCGGTTACGACACGTACGGCAGGATTTAATACCGTTGATTTTAGTAAACTGGGGACACCAGTATTGGTCTTTTTTATGTTCCTGATGTTTATTGGTGCCGGCCCGGGATCGACCGGAGGCGGAATTAAAGTAACTACCTTTGCAGTTTTGGTAAAATCGGCCATTGCCACCATAAAAGGCGAAAAAAACGTTGTCTTTTTTAAGAGAACAGTTCCTTTTAGTACCATCGACCGGGCTTACTCCATTGCGTTGTTTTCCCTGTCTATGATTTTTTTGTCCGTTTTTTTGTTGTCTATTACCGAGCCGGGAACCAATTTTATTAAGCTGCTTTTTGAAGAGGTGTCGGCATTTGGTACGGTTGGATTGTCCACAGGCATTACTTCCTCCCTTTCGGCGGCAGGAAAGCTCATTATCATCGCCTCTATGTTTGTGGGAAGAATAGGCACCCTTACCTTGGCCATTGCCTTAAGTTCAAGGGCTTTTTATACAAATTACCGGTATGCCGAAACCTCTGTGATGGTGGGGTAAAACGGGTAGATAACTTTGATTTGTTTACTCTTTGACCAGAATTCTTGTGAGGGTTTTGTTTTGTGTCGTTTCAATTTTGATCAAAAATGATGATTCTTTTTATGTCGATCATCACCTTATTCACTTTCTAGAAGTACCAAATCATTGAGTGTTATCCCGGGGAAGTTTTTTCCACTGAAATACTTTTTTAGAGAGTTTTAGTTGAAGAAGAATCGGGAGCCACCAAAAGTTATTCTATTTGATTGGGGAGGAGGTGGTAACGCCATTTTTCTGCTCCTTCGGGAGCTTCCAGATAGATTTTATCACCTTCTTTGAGCCCTGCTTCGATAATAATATCGTTGTCGTTACTTTTTCCGGTAATTACCTGCTGTTTACGATGATCTTTAAAGACAAAACTTAATGAGTCGTTTCGATGGATACATTCGATGGGAACAAACAGGACCGAATCAATGGTTTCGGTAATAATCCGGTTTTTCGTGGTCATGGCCGGCCGCATCACCGAATCGAATCCTTCCACACGGATAATGACTTCGAAAACTTTGGCGTTTGAATTTTTCATTTGTTCACCCATATTGGCCACTTCGGTCACCGTGCCTTGGAATTTTTTCTCGGGAAAGGCATCCATACTTATTTCTGCTTTCTGGCCTTTTTTTATTTTGCTTATGTCAATTTCATTGACGTAGGTCTTGCTGTTCATGGCACTTAAATCGGGCAACATGGCTACCACATTGTCCCAGGCTGATATTTGTGCACCCACTCCTTGTTTTTTCCCCTCCCAACTTCTTTTATAAATAACCATTCCGGCTTTTGGGGCATACACCACAAACCCTTTTTTCAGCTCTTTTAATTCGTTCAGTTTGCGTAACGATTTATTTAAATTGGCGGTCACTTCTCTCATGTCGGCTTGTGCTTTTTCCTTTTTAAGCTGATAATTGTTTTTGGTTTGTTTAAAAGTACGTTGGGTTTTTTCAAGTTCAAGTTTTACCTGTCGCTGTGTGGCAGGAGGCTCATAAAGAGACTGATCAACGATAATTTGTTTTTCTTCAAGCGCATATTTCATGTTAATCAGTTCGTTGCGGGCGTCCCGAAGGGTCATGGTGGTATCGAGTTGTGTTTTTGTGAACTGTGTTTGTAATTTTTCGACCTCCAGTTCCTGGTCTTTTATTTTGTTTTCCAAATCACTCCGGTCCAGGGTAGCCACCCACTGACCCGAATCGACGACTGTTCCGTCGGGGACAATACTTTCGATGGTGTAATTCCAAATGCGGGCATTTCGCAATCCTACTGGGTTGGGGCCTTTGATTTTTTCGCTGCTGAGGGCTTCCAGTTCACCGGTGGTGGTTACATCAATTACAAAACGGCCTTTCTTTACGATTGTTTCGATACTTTTGGCTGATGAAGTTGACGGAATTGAAAAATACCAGATTAAAAAAATAAAGAAAAGACTGGCAAGGATATAAATGTAGGTTTTTTTGTGTTTCATGCCCGGTTGAAATTAATGGCGTAAAGTTAAAGAAATATAG
>CBETNY010000359.1:0-2650 GCA_965537275.1 uncultured bacterium
ATGAAACATTCATAACAATGAAAACAATCAAAGCACTTATTCCCATCTTGTTAGTATTTCTAGTCATTGCCGGTTGCCACCGGATCAATCCCATCGAAGACAAACCGGTTACTTCGATGAACGATTTGGTTGTAAGTGACCAATTTGATTGGAAAACAACAAAAACGTTGGAAATCAATGTAACACCTCCTGCCGAAGATCCGTCACAAACCCTGAAAATTTATTCGGTCGACAATACAAGATTGCTTTATATTGGCTATCCCAATCCGCTCAACAACACTGTAACGGCAAAATTAACCGTACCGTCGAGTTACAATATGGTGAAGTTATTGTATGGTACCGGTGAAAAATACAAACCGGTAATTGCCGCAGCAGATAACGAAGTAACCTATGATTATAATGCTTTTAAAGAAGCAAAAGCCGATAAATGCGACCTGACAGGCTTCATCACCTACAGCCAGGGTGGTTGGCACGCCAAGGCGCACGGAAATAATGCAGGAGTGGTGAGAGATGCCCACTTTAATGATGTTTTTCCCAGTGGTTTGATTGCGGGTGACACAAAACATTTCACCATCCGGCTTACCTCTTCAAAAGCAGCTGCTGCTTTTTTGCCTGGCGGAGGAACGTCCATTGTTTTAACCCAAAGCTACACCGATCCGGTTAGTAGACAAAAAGTGGCCGGAAACTGGGGCGGACAAATTGTAGCGGCCATCTTAAATGTTGAGTTTGATCGCGCCGGCTACCTGGGAAACAATGCCTTAAAGTTGGGTGATTTGGTATTCACCACAGGAGCTTTTGAAGGAATGAGTATTGACGATTTTATGCCCATTGCCAACAAAGCGTTGGGTGGCGGCGGACTTAACGGTTATTCAATTAACGATATTGGTAATGCTGCCGAATTGATTAACCTGAATTTTGATGACGGAAAAGATCTGGGCTATTTTACCTGTCCCCGTACCGGAGGTAGTGATGATTGCGGATGTGAAAAGGGGCTGCGTACCTTAACACTCAAATACAACGGGACTGACCCTGCTACCATCGTGGTGAAAGAAAAAGACGGCACGGAAATTTTTAACGGTGAGGTAGATGCCGGAGAAAACTTCAGTTTTCACGGCAGTGATTCAGACAACAAAATGAGCAACACCATCACCCTCTACGTTGACGGTACCGAAAATACCACCATCCACACCAGCTGCTCGGTCAACCTGTACAAAGGCGATACCTATGGCGATTTCACCATTATTGACGGAACCAGCAAAGATGCCCTGCACCTTTGCGAAAAACCGGCTTCCGATTGTGGTTGCGACAAACAACTTTACGCCCTGACCATGCGTTACGATGGAAATACGGCTGCTCAAATAAAGGTAAAAGAGAAAAAACATTTGAAGCAGATTTTCAGCGGAACGGTAGAACCGGGTGCCAATTTTAGTTTTACCGGTTCGGGTCATGATGGTAAATTTGACAAAACCTTGTATTTTTATGTGGACGACACTAAAAATGCCACCATGAGTACCAAATGCGACGAC
Source organism: uncultured bacterium (assembly GCA_965537275.1). Taxonomy (GTDB): domain Bacteria; phylum Bacteroidota; class Bacteroidia; order Bacteroidales; family F082; genus Sulfidibacterium. Next base: position 1,527 of record CBETNY010000359.1, read on the forward strand.
AGCCCCACCGTTGGAGATACGTATGGCGATTTTACCCTGATGGCAGGCACAAGCAAAAATAACAAAGCTTTGTGCGGAACCGTAAGCGGCGGAGGTGGAAATACCGGCGGAGGCGGTTCAGGCAACACCGGTGGCACCGGAACCACCACAGCCAGCTTCTCAGGCACACTGGCCTATGAAGACCTTTGGCCCGCAAAAGGCGACTACGATTTTAACGACCTGGTGATTAATTACGATTTTGCCGTGGTGAAAGACGAACAAGACCGCGTACAAACCGTCAACGCCACCTTTATTGTGTATGCCTTTGGAGCCTCCTATCACAATGGTTTCGGTTTCCAACTGCCCAATGTATCGCCCGACCAGATTATCAGCGTGACGGGCTCCGACCTGGCAAGCAACACCATCATCCACCTCACCTCCAACGGATTGGAAGATAACCAGTCGAAGGCGACGGTTATTGTTTTTGATGATTCGTGGCGACTGATGCCCTATCCGGGAACAGGTATCGGTGTCAATACCGAATTGGCCTCCGCTTATGTCGATCCCGATACCATTGTCATGCAAATGACCTTTTATGATGACGGAGCCTTTGCACCCGGAGGCCCGGTTACCTACAACGACTTAGACATCGGTAATTTCAACCCCTTTATTTTTGTGAACCAACAAAGAGAAGTCGAAGTACATCTTCCTGATTTTCAACCCACCGACCTTGTCGATGCCACGTTGTTTGGTGTAAGTGATGATGCCAGTGTGCCGGCAGAAGGCATTTATTACAAAACCGATAAAAACCTGCCATGGGCCATCAACATCCCCATTGTTTTTGAATATCCTATTGAGAAACAAGATATTACACAGGCTCATCTGCATTTTGCCGAATGGGCAGAAAGCAACGGAACCCTATTCCCCGATTGGTACGAAAACAAAAGCGGATATCGTAACGATGCCTTAATCTATACCCATAGCAAATAAAAGCAGTCGAGGGTAATCAGCCCTTTACCGGGCACAAGAAATTAAAAGCCGTAACGGATGGAAGAATCTGTTACGGCTTTTTTTAGGTTTCACCACGCCAACGGTTTCCCCCACAAAATTCAGCACCCCCCAAAACATTCACAACCCTTTTTTAG
>CBETNY010000360.1:0-2643 GCA_965537275.1 uncultured bacterium
GGTTTGTTTGTCCGAAAAGTCAATTTTGCCACCCGGTTCCCGGGGGTTTACCTGATTGACCATGTTCATGGGCATGGTCCATCCCAGCGGAACCCGCACCAATACCGAACGGTTCCTGTCGCCCCAGCAAATGTTGGTAGGGGCTTCCTGATGAGGGACCAATCGAAAATAGGAGGTGGGGTTCATGTTGCCGAAGGCGGTCAGCGATGGAGCCATTTCCATATAGCCTGCAATCAAAGTTTTGGCGGTGTCGCTTAGCATCCCCTTGTCAATCAGTAAATTTTTGCCCTGGTCCATGATTCGGGCATGAATGTGCAGGCCACTGCCTGCCTTGCCCACGGTAATCTTAGGTGAAAAGGTCACAGTAACACCGTACTCGGCTGCCAGGGTGCGGATAATCCATTTGGCAATGATGAGTTGGTCGGCAGCGTCTTCTACATTAACCGGAAGAAATTCAATTTCGTTTTGCTCGTAAACCAGGTTGCCTTTTGTGAAATTTCCTACTTCGGAATGACCATATTTAATGATACCACCCGATTCGGCAATCAATTTCATGGCTCGGGTGCGAAAATGACCCCATTTTGAAAAAGGTGAGGACTCGTGATACGCTTTTTGATCGTCGGCTTTGAACAGACCATCCTGCTCGCTGATGATGTAGTATTCCAATTCGCCCATGGCTTCAAATTCAAAACCGGTTTTGTCTTTAAAGGCCTGATGTGCTTTTTGCAGGATGTATTCGGGTGCACTTTCAAAAGGTTTTCCTTCGCTATTGTAATAGGCACACAAAATATTTAGGGTTGGAATTTCAGAAAAAGGATCAAGAAAGGCTGTTTTATATCGCGGGATCACATACAAATCGCTCGACCCTGCTTCCACAAAGGGAAATAAACTTGATCCGTCCACCCGTTCCCCTGCCGTGAGCAAGTGGTCGAGATGCTCGCGACTGTTGATGATAAAGTTCAGGGTTTTAAGTCGACCATCCCATCCCGCATAGCGGAAATTAACCATTTGGATGTCGTAATCTTCTATGAAACGGATTAAATCTTCTTTGGTTAAATCTTCAGCCGGTTTGTTCAGATATTGCCGTACCGGATTTGGACTCATGCTGATGGCATTCTTCATGTTTTCTGTTTTGTGACGGCAAACTTAGGAATAAATTGTGCGTAAAATGAAAGGCAGTGAAGATTGTTTGATGGCTGTCTGAAAAATGATGGCAGCAACCAGGGAGGCTGTAAAACAGGTGAGTTATCCCTATTGGCAGATGGTGTTATTTCATTCCCAAATATAAAGCATTGCCATTATCGGCAGGAATGATTTTGGTTTTTGGAAACTGTTTGGCCAATTCGTCGGCGAAATGTTGTTTGAAATGGATATAATCGCTTCGCTCAAGAAATTCGAGCAACCGGATAATCCAGTGGCTATTGGTATAGAAATCATGAATGACCACTTTTTCACGGGCAATGCGTTTCATTTCGTTTAGGACTTTGGTACGCTTGGGTGTTTTCATTCCATGAAGAACAAAAGAGGCGGTTACCATATCGAAACTATTGTCAGGCAATGTGGACAGGTCTTCACCCGACAGATGAATAAATTCTATTCCGGGATGTTTCTTTTGTGCCTGATGAAGCATCTTGAGTGAAAAATCAATGCCGACCATTTTAGCCGGATTAAAATTTCCCAGGGCTTTTATCCATGAGCCGGTTCCGCAACCCACATCAAGGATTGTTTTCCCGGTAAGGGGAAAATGGTCGTTCAGTAAGGCTGCCATTTTTTGAAATTCAACCTCGGAACCTTTGTCGATTAAACTGTAGATTGGTGCAATCAGGTTAAATACAAACTGTGCCCTTTCATCTTCACTTCCCCAAAAATAATGTTTAAGTCCCATGACGGGCAAAAGTAAAAATTTTCGATTAAAATGCTGTTTCGGTGAATACATTGGAGCAAAACTTCTTACTTTTATCCCATGCAATGGGTCAACGACATACCATCCGATTTGACCAATTTTATTTTGGTTACCCTTTTTGCTCTGCTCATTGGGCTTGAACAACGGCGGCACCACTGGGATGAGAAACCGGAAACCCTTTACGGCACCGACCGGACGTTTACTTTTATTGGTATTTTGGGTTTTATCTTGTATGTGCTTTCACCCAATCGGCTTATTCCGTTCCTTTCGGGTGGTTTGGCGCTTGTGGTTTTATTGGCTATTTTTTATTGGAAACGTATTGATTATCAAAATAAATATGGTTTTACCTCAATCATTGTGGTGTTGATTACCTACAGTCTGGCCCCGCTGGTTTATAAAGAACCGTTGTGGCTCAGTTTTTTAATTGTTACCACTGTGTTGATTCTTACTGAGTTGAAGCCGCAGTTTAAGAGCTTTACGGCCAAAATGGATGAAGGTGAGTTTATTGTACTGGCAAAATTTTTAATCATCAGTGGCATTGTACTTCCCCTTTTGCCTCACCATATTATCAGTCCTTCCCTTCCCATCTCGTCGTTTAAAATTTGGTTGGCGGTGGTGGTGATTTCGGGAATTTCCTATTTAAGTTATCTGTTACAGCGCTTTTTATTCCCGCAAAAGGGAATATTGATTACGGGTATTCTTGGTGGTTTCTACAGCAGCACGGCCACTACGATTGTGCT
>CBETNY010000361.1:0-2640 GCA_965537275.1 uncultured bacterium
TTTCGCCAGTTTATCCATTTTTTTAGTGGTCTGTTTGAGCGATAATTTTGCTGCAATCAGACTTTTTTGGAAAAAACGGTAGAATTCATTTTCTTTTTCAAGAATATCCTGAAAACTGTCGGCCCACTCGCGAATCACCGTAATGATGGTGCCTTCAACAGGGTGGGCAACGGCCTCGGTGGCATAGCGGACCGCCTTTTTCATGCTAAAGGCATATTCCTTCACCCCGATGCTTTCCTGATTGGGTAGTTCATGGCTAAAACCATATAAAAATTGGGCGAAAATAATTCCTGAATTTCCCCGGGCTCCGGTAAGTGCTGCATCGGCAATGGAATCAGCGGTCGTCTTTAAATGACTGCTCACCTCTGCGGTTTCTACAATGGCCCTAAAGGTAGAGGCAAGGTTGGTGCCTGTATCGGCATCAGCTACCGGAAAAACATTGATTTTATTGATGTAGTTCTGGTTGTCGAAGATTTTCTTGGCACCCATCAGGAAACTCTCGAAAAGCTGTTGCCCATTTATTTCATAGATCGTTTTCTTTCTCAAGATTGAATGTTTTGTGTGAGTAGGCCAAAAATAATAAAAATTCCCGCGCGCGGTTTATTCATCCCCAATAGGTAATTCGCTGAAAAAGCCGGATGCCTTCACCAGCGCAACGGTTCCAAGGTTTTTATACAGTTGATCGGAACGGGCAATAAATTCACTTTCTTTTCCCGGCATCACTTCAGCAAGTCCCATAAAGATTAAATCTGCTCGAGCAGAGGTTTCTTTGATGATATCGTGAACATCTTTTCCTTCATTATTTAAAATAATTTGTATTTCGGCATCCATCCGCATCTGCGAAAGAAGATCCTTTAACCGCTTTTTTATTTTCTTTTTTTGTTGTTTGAGGTCGGCAATGATTAACAGGCGTATTTTAGCGTTGTGCCATGCATATGCCATATGTACATATTTGATCAGGGCAAATATGAGTTTTCCATTATTGGATCCTCCCCTGAGCCATACATCAATATTCTGATAGGCACCAAAGCCTTTGTTTTTATCGTAATCGAGCAACACGATATTCATGTCCAGGTTTTCAAGATAGCGCAACATTTGTGCAAACCGGATGGGATTGCTGGTTTGCCGTCCCCATCCCAAAACAACCGTATTGGGTTCCACGCCTGAAAAACCATAAGTCGCAGCCAGGGTCTCAATTCCTTCGTAGATATTTCGGCAAGCTTGCCTTCGTTTGAAAATCACTTCGTCGCCGTCCATTTCCTCATCGGGGATAGCCTGTGCCGGTTCAGGGAATAGGTGCAGCGCATCTTCTTTGGGAACTAAATCAAAATTAGATATCAGTCCGTATTTTCCGGCAATTAGTTTGCTAAATTCAATTAAATAAGGTCGGCTGTCTTTTTCGCCGCTAAAAAGTAATATGTTGGCACGCCAGTGATCTTCACTCAATTTCATGCGGGTGAAGCGTGTAAGAACACTACGAATAAGTGAGGCCAATACGCTGGGCCACACATCTCCCATGTCGAGGTGGAGCTGTTTTTTTCTAATAAAATAAAAAATGGTTCCTAAAATAAAAAATGAAGCAAACATGGCCACCATATCCAGCTTGAACATAATCATCAAACTGGCGATAAATCCGGTTAAACCAATCCATCCCGGGATACCAAAGCTGGGGCGGAAATCGGTGCTGGCCCATTTTTCAAGCAGGAAAGCCAGGTTGATAAATCCGTAAGCCGTCAGGTAGAAGATGGTTACCAGGCTTGCAATGGCATTTAAATCACCAATAAGGATGCCCATCTCTGACAAAACAAAGGTGAACAGCAGGGCATTTCGCGGTTCGTTATTTTTCCCAAAGGTTTTCCCAAATATTTTGGGTGTAATATGGTCTATCGACATGGCTTGCAATATGCGAGGCCCTCCAAGAATGCCGCCCAGTGCCGATGAAAGGGTAGCCCCCCAAATACCAGCCGTTACCAACCACGGAAACCATGCGATATCATAAAGAAAGTTGTAGTTTTCGATCAGTGTATTCCTGTCGATGGTGAGGTTAAAAAGCAAGGCCAATCCCACATAAACAATTAATCCTGTCCCGATGGCGTATAAAGTTCCCTTTGGAATGTCCTTTTGCGGATTTTTTAAGTCCCCCGACATGGCTACACCGGCAGTAAAACCGGTGACAGCAGGAAAAAAGATGGCAAAAACTTCGGTAAAACTGAAGTCTTTAAACGGTCGAAATTCGTTGAATGTAGAGGTTACAGAAAGGTGGGTGCCATGAGTATGAAGATAGATTCCTACCACAATTGAAACCAGCGATAAAGCGATGGCTCCTAAAATAAAAAACTGTGTTTTTATGGCAAAATTGGTGCTTATGTAGGCGATTAACACCAATAGGATTAATACGATACTTCCCACCAGACGAATTTGATCGATGCTTGTTCCGGGTAGATTTAAACTTTGTTGAATCCATTCAAAACTCAGAAAATTTTCAGTAAAACCAACGATGTAAAGCGATATGCTTAAGGCGGTACCTACAAAAAGGGTTATTCCAATGGATCCACCCATTGGGAGCCCCAGCGACCGTGATAAGATGTAGTATATTCCACCGGCTTTTATTTTTTGTCAGTGGCAATGGATGAGATGCTT
>CBETNY010000362.1:0-2637 GCA_965537275.1 uncultured bacterium
AAGTACGTACCGATGAATTGATGGCCAGTAACCGTATTGAACAAATTGTGCGTAACAATAATGCACGATTTCTGGAAATAACACCTGATTATGCCGTGATTGAAAAAACCGGACATAAAAACGAAACAAGTGCCCTGTTTGATGAATTACACCCTTATGGTGTTTTGCAGTTTGCCCGTTCGGGACGGGTGGCCATCACCAAACAAATTAAAGAATTAATTCAATATCTCGAAGAGATGGATATTAGAAATAACAAATAAAAATTTATCCTTAATAACTAAAACACAATTAAATGGCAAAAATGAATTTTGGCGGCGTAGTTGAAAACGTCGTAACACGCGATGAATTTCCTTTAGAAAAAGCGCACGAAGTCTTAAAAGATGAAACCATTGCCGTATTGGGATATGGCGTACAGGGCCCGGGACAATCATTAAACCTTAAAGACAACGGTTTCAACGTCATTGTAGGTCAACGAAAAGATTCACCCACCTGGCAAAAAGCAATCGATGACGGTTGGGTTCCCGGAAAAGACCTTTTTGAAATAGAAGAAGCTTGTGAGAAAGCGACAATCATTCAGTATCTGTTATCGGATGCAGGGCAAATTGCCCTTTGGCCCACAGTAAAAAAACATTTAACCGCAGGCAAAGCACTTTATTTCTCGCATGGTTTTGGCATTACTTACAACGACCAAACCGGCATTGTCCCCCCAAAAGATGTGGACGTTATACTGATTGCTCCCAAAGGTTCGGGTACTTCGCTGCGACGTATGTTTGTAGCCGGAAAAGGACTGAACTCCAGTTTTGCCATTTATCAGGACGCCACCGGCAAAGCCTGGGACAGGGTTATTGCGCTGGGTATTGGCGTGGGTTCGGGTTATTTATTCGAAACCGATTTTAAACGGGAAGTTTTCAGCGACCTTACCGGTGAACGGGGAGTATTGATGGGTGCCATTGCCGGAATTATGGAAGCCCAGTATAACAAACTGCGCGCCAAAGGACATTCGCCTTCGGAAGCCTTTAACGAAACCGTGGAGGAACTCACCCAAAGCCTGCTACCCCTTGTTGGTGAAAACGGAATGGATTGGATGTATGCCAACTGCTCTACCACGGCACAACGTGGTGCCCTTGATTGGAAAGACCGTTTCCGCGATGCCGTAGCACCTGTTTTTGATGAATTGTACGAAAGCGTGGCTTCAGGAAATGAAGCACGCATCACCATCGAGGCCAACCGCCAACCCGATTACCGGGAAAAACTTCAAGCCGAACTGGATGAAATCAAAAATTCGGAAATGTGGCAAACCGGAAGTGTGGTTCGCAAACTAAGGCCTGAAAACCAGGAATAAAGAAAACTTGGTTCCCTTAATAATTTACCCGTTTATCCTAAACTGAGTTGGATAAACGGGTTTTTTGTATCTCAAGCCCGCCCGGAGTGATGGCAGTACAAATCGGAATTATCTTTATATTTTCTTGTTTTTGTGAAACAACTCAACAGACACCAAGACTTTACTTTTGGATTTTTATTTGCCGGCGAAAAATAAGAGAGACTATTCGCCAAGACGGCCCTTCATAAAATAGCCGTTCGTATGTTTGAGTTTTTCGGGAAATTATTTTTTGAATAAAACACTCATTATCTAATTGAATGCCGGGAATCCTTATCTTTGCGTTACAAACATAATCCATTAGAAATAAAATAAACAAATGACATACAACAGAATACTTCTCAAGCTAAGTGGTGAAGCGCTTATGGGTAAAAAACATTACGGCATCGACCCAAACACGCTGACAGCTTATTGTACCGAAATTACCCGGGTGGTGGAAAAAGGTATTCAAACAGCTATTGTAATTGGCGGAGGAAACATTTTCAGGGGATTACAAGGTGCTGCTGAAGGTTTCGACCGCGTACAAGGCGATTATATGGGCATGCTGGCCACAGTCATCAATTCCATGGCCCTACAAGCAGAGCTGGAAAAACAAGGTGTCAAGGTAAAACTGCTTTCAGGTTTACCCATCGATCGCATTGCCGAATCAACCAGTGGCCGTAAAGCCATTGAATATCTCGAAAAAGGTTATGTGGTAATCATTGCCGGAGGAACAGGCAATCCTTTTTTCACCACCGATTCGGCTTCGGCCTTGCGTGCCATCGAAATTCATGCAGATGTATTGCTTAAAGGAACCCGTGTTGACGGTGTATATACTGCCGATCCTGAAAAAGATCCAAATGCAGTTAAATTCGACACCCTCTCTTTTGACGAAGCCTATGAAAAGAATTTAAAAATTATGGACATGACGGCTTTCACCCTCTGTAAAGAAAACGATTTACCCATCATTGTCTTCGATATGAACACCTCCGGAAATTTACTGAAAGTACTTGAAGGAGCTGCCATAGGCACCCTTGTCAAAAATTAAAACAGTACCCTGCCCCCTTCCCGGACAACCCGTAAACCGGCTTGCATGCGCTTATTTTATTGGCTGAATTTTATTTTGATGTACCGGAATAAATCCCGAAGAAATTAAGTGAATATCTATCATCAGCGCATCAAAATAGGAATTAGCCGTGTATATCACTTAAAATCAGACAATAAATAACTTTTTTAATTGACTTACCCCACACCCCTTCCAAAAGGGGATGATAGGTATT
>CBETNY010000363.1:0-2637 GCA_965537275.1 uncultured bacterium
TGTAGAGCTTACGATTCCTCTATTGGCTATCCTGACCCTTGATAAACTGATCAAACAGCCCGATTTGCTCTTGAAAAGAAGGAAAGCTTTTTACACGGCTTTGGGTTTAACGGCCGGTATAAGCTTGTTGTTTTATCTCTTTCCCACTGCTTTCTTTTCCTTTTTTAGTAAAATGGAATTGCAGCAGTTTGCTCAAATGAAAAAGAACAATGATCCGGTGCAGATTGCCGCTTTTATGAATAGTATTGAGAATGTCCGTATCGCCATCTTCAGGCAGGATGCGGCACGTTCTTTCTTTTTCATCTTTTTAGCAGCCATTTTAATCTTGCTGTTTGCCTCCAACAAGCTTAACAAAACCTGGCTCCTTTTGGGTATTGGTTTGCTCATTTTGGTGGATATGAGCGGGGTGGACAAAAGGTACCTTAACGACGAAAATTATGAATTTAAAAGGGTGGCCAATCAACCTTTTAGCGAAACCATGGCTGACCGGTTTATTTTACGCGATAAACAGCCCGATTTCAGGGTAGTTGATTTAACGAAAAATATTTTCAACGATGCCAGTACTTCTTATTATCACAAATCTATTGGTGGATATCACGGGGCAAAACTTCAGCGTTATCAGGATTTGATTGAGGCTTATTTGGCTCCTGAAATTGCCGATCTTCGGAAGATGCTCTCAAAAAAGGTCACCCTCGATGCAATCGACAGCAGTTTCCGGGCACAAAAGGTTTTGAATATGCTCAATACTAAGTATTACATTTATCATCCTAAAGCACAGCCGCTTTTGAATACTTTTGCCTATGGCAATGCCTGGATGGTGCATGAGCTGAAGTGGGTGAACAATGCCGATGAGGAAATTGCCGCCCTGGCCAATGTGGATTTGCAGTCGGTGGCTGTGGCCGACAAACAGTTTGCCCATCAGGTCAAACAAATTCATTTCCCTAAGGATACCTCCGCAAAAGTCCTGTTAACCGCTTATGCACCCAACCATTTGGTTTATCATTTTGAATCGACAGCTCCGCAATTGGTGGTGTTTTCAGAGATTTATTATCCCAAAGGATGGGAAGCTTTTGTGGATGGGAAGCCCGTTCCTTATTTTAGGGTCGATTATGTTCTTCGTGCCATGGTGGCGCCGGCAGGTAAGCATCGTATTGAATTTAAATTTGAACCGCGGGCCTGGCGTATTGGCGAAACCGTTTCGTACCTTGCTTCGTCTATCCTGTTGTTGTTTGTGTTGTCATTGCTGGTCGTTGAACTGAAAAAGACCTGGAAAAAGCCATCGAACGATTGAAAAAGATTTTGATCATTAGTTATTATTGGCCGCCCTCGGGAGGGGCAGGGGTACAACGCTGGGTGAAATTTGCACGGTATTTGCAATTGTTTGGTTTTGATCCGGTTGTGCTGAGTGTAGATCCCGAATATGCCTCTTATCCTTTGCGGGATCAATCGCTGAATGCTGAGGTGAGTAATATCCGAATTATTCGAACCAAGAGTCTGGAACCCTATGCCATGTATAGCCGCTTAATGGGTAAAAAGGAGATTCCCTATGCGGGTTTTTCCAATGAAGACCATCCCGGATTCTTTCAGAAATTTTCGCGCTTTGTGCGAGGAAATTTCTTTATTCCCGATTCACGAAAAGGATGGAATCGATATGCTGTTCGGGCCGCCTCGAAAATCATCAAAGATGAAAATATCGAAATGGTGGTAACCACCAGTCCCCCTCATTCTTCCCAATTAATTGGTCTGACACTGAAAAAAAAATTCGGGGTTCGTTGGATTGCCGACTTGCGCGACCCATGGACCGATATTTACTATTATCCGCTCATGTATCATACTTGGTGGGCAAAGGCAATTGACCGGAAGCTTGAAAAACAGGTGCTGATGAACGCCGACGAGCTTATTGTGGTGAGTAATCGGATTAAAGCCCTGTTTGGGAAGAAGACAGGCAACCTCTCCAAAATTCATGTAATCCCCAATGGATATGATGAAGCTGATTTTAACAAGGTCTCTCGTTCTCCAAAGGATCGTTTTGTGGTGAGCTATACCGGTACCATTGCCGAAAATTATGGCATTGATACGGTGTTAAAGGTAATGGCCCGATTGATTCATGAAAAAGGTTTTCGTCATTTGCAACTGAACTTTGTGGGAAAAGTGGCCTCGAAATACCAAGCCATGATTCATCAGCTTCATCTGGACGAATTTACCCGGTTTACCAATCATGTTTCTCATCAGGAAGCCATTAACGTGATGTTGTCCTCCAGTTTATTGCTGCTGGCTATTCCGAAGGTAAAGGACAATGAGGGAATTTTAACCGGGAAATTGTTTGAATATTTGGCTTCATCCAAGAAAATTTTGGCGGTAGGTCCTGTTGATGGCGATGCTGCTGCTATTATTGAAGAATGCAATGCAGGAAAATGTTTCAATTATGATGACGAACATGCCATCGAAAGGTTCATGCAGCAACAGCTTGCCCTGTGGGCATCAAATCCTGATTTGGATAGGCCCGCCGGCAGTTGTCAGCAATATTCCCGTAAAAACCTGACCCGTCGTGTGGCTGCTCTTTTGCTCGGTGATCCGGACCTTTAAAACCAGGTAAACAGATCTTCTTTGATGGGTTTGGCTCCCAAAAGATTGTTA
>CBETNY010000364.1:0-2632 GCA_965537275.1 uncultured bacterium
GATTTGATCGAGGTTTTTAGGAATATTCAAAAGCGCAATGCCTGCCGCATGATGGATGGATCCTTCACACACAATTTGATCTTCATCGGGAAGAGCCAACAGGTTTTTTAGCGCAGTTTGCGCAATTTGTTTTTTCCCTTCCAATTCGATGATTTTACTTTTGAATTCCTCCACTTTACTTTCAAAATTCAAAATATCATATTCGGAGCGAACGCCTTCATTATAGGCTCTTTTAGCCAGGTCGAGATGCCCGTTCAATTGGACAAGTGCATCCTTGTAAACCTGAATAACCGCATCAATAAACAAATTGTTATAAAAAGCGGTTTTTACTTTTAGCGTAAGAGAAGCTTTTGTTTCCTGAAGGTTTTTATTGTATGCTTCCTTTAATTTTTTGGTGCTTGCAACCGCGTTAATTCTTTTATGCCCTGCATAAAGCGGATAAACCACGTTCATATCGAAGGTCATTACATCCCGGTCCAAATTGGGATAAGGAGCCATGGGATGCATAATAATATTATCTCCGGTAGGTGTGCCACTGTTTAATACGGGCACGCTGACCCCGGCCAACGGATACATCCCCGGCAGGTTATTGGTGTAAAAATATTTGGATAGGACATTGGCCTGCGGCAAAAAAGTGGAATGCGCCTGTGTCTGTTTTGCTTCGGCTTCCTTGATTTGGCTTTGAGCCACACCCACGGCCGGATTGTTTTTCAGTGCCAAATCGATGGCCTGATCAATGCTCAGCTTTTTCTGAGCGATTAAACCGGTCGAAGATAAAATGCCAATGATAACAATGAGGGATATTATTGTCTTTTTCATGCTTCTGCCTCCTCTATATTCATTTGGTTACTCAATTTAATTGCTTTTTTTCTTTTATGTTTTCGCTCGAACTGGCCGATAATAATTGAAATGACCGACAGGGTTAAGAAAACCACTATATATTTCAAAAGATAAGTTAATTGTAGCTGTGCAGCACTTAATGGCTGATGGTGATTAAATACCAAATAAAGTGCGTTCAAATAATATCGTAAAGGGAACCATCCTCCTATCATAGTTGGGATGTGTGCCATTTGATCCAATGGTACCAGATACCCCGAATACATAAACGCCGGCAGAACAATTAAGGTGATAAGTCCTGCTTGTATTGCTCCGTTATGAATATTTAAAGTGATGAAATAAGAAATACTTTCCATAGCCAATACCAACATCGAGATGATGGCAGCTACCGGCCAAATCAGATCATGGGTGAAAGGTATTTCAAACAGGTGCATGGTGGCAAAAAAAGCAGTACTAATGGCTGTTGAAACAATGATCCAGCTAATAATAAAAGGGGGGATCAGCGATTTAAGCGGCAACTGACGAACCTCTTTGATGTAGCTAACTTCCTGCTTTACCAGCTTTAAATTTGCCAATAAGGCAATCAATACAATCAGCATAGAAACAATTTGCATGGCCAATCCCATAAAAGCAGGGAGCAAAGAAGATTCGTAAGAAATGGCCGGATTGTAAAATATGCGCTCACTCACCATTAACAGGGGTTTTTTAGTATGACGGAAGTTGGGGTTCCCTCCCAAATCTTCCACCCTCAGTTTCATTGACATTTGATTGCTTAAGGTCATAACAATTTTGTTAAGCATCATCAACGACAGTTTGGGTACAATAGGGTTGGCAGTTCCGTTCAGAACGGCAAGAATGCGCACGTTACGCTTGTTCAACACATCGCGATAAGCGTCATGGGGAATGACCACTCCCACATCAACTTTTCCCTGTTTAAGTATCTTTTGTAAACTCAGATAGTCGATAGGTTGCGAGGTAACATCAAAATACTCGGACGCCCTGATGTTGTACATAATCGAACGGCTCAATGGTGAATGATCTTCATCAACAATAGCCGTTTTGATATGGCGAGGCGAACTTTTATAATACATGCCGGCCATCATGCTGAAAAACAGGGTCAAAGCCAATGAAATCAGCACAATTCTCAACAGGATGGTCGCAATCAGTTTTATAGGTTTCATACTTTTGAAAATTATTGAATGACCGCTTTTCTTTTGGCAACAGGCTGCAAAGTGAGATATACGTACATTCCGGGTTTGCACTGTGTCATTTGATCCAGGATTTTCATTTTCACATCAAAGGTTCTTACATCGTGCTCATCGCGGGTGGTTGTGGGCGTATGCGTTGCGAAATCTGCCATAGGTAATATCTGCACTACTTTGGCTTTAAATTGAAGGTTTGGAACATTGCTGCCAAGGGTAAAATGTTTTCCAAGTGCTATTTGGTTGAGGTAGGTTTCGGGGATGCTGAACCTGGCCCACGTACCCTGAGGATCGGTTTCGATAACCACCGGCATTCCGGGAGGCATCATCTGGTTGACTTCCAAAACTTTTACATTCACAATTCCATCCATGGGGGCTTTAATGGTCATGTCCTCAATGCGTGTGTCGAGGGCACGAATTTTATCTTTAAGCATGGCATAACCTGTGGAAATTTCGTCCAGCTTTTGTTTGGAAACAGCTCCTGCTTTGTATAAATTCTCAACACGTTTTTTGTTGACCTCTACATTTTTTAATTTCGAGATGAGTGCCGACCGGTTGGCCATAATTTCACGCGTATCAAGCTGTGCCACCAA
>CBETNY010000365.1:0-2631 GCA_965537275.1 uncultured bacterium
AGATGAGTGCCGACCGGTTGGCCATAATTTCACGCGTATCAAGCTGTGCCACCAAGTCGCCTTTTTTTAAAGTGTCACCTTCATCCACGTAGATGGCGGTTAACCGGCCGGGCATCCGGGTGGTTACATTCACCTGCGTATTCTCGATATATCCCATGAATTCAGGATTTTTGACTTTTTCATTCTGACCGGTTTGACTACAGCTCATAAAGGCCATTGCAATGATGAGCAATGAAGCCATAAATTTTATTTTCATTTTCATTTTTTTGTGATTTATTATCAATCTTGTTACTTTATATGAATGATTATTGACCGATAAAAACCGGTATTTTATTTAAATCGATTAAATATTTTGTAAAAGAACCCACGAAGAAGCTTTTTAAAAAGTTTTGCGAATGCATGCCGCAAACCACCATATCCACTTGATTCAGAAACTCTTTTTCGAAGGTCTTGACGAGTGACTGCGAGGTCCATTTTCGGGTAATGGTTACCTCGCCATGAAAAGCCAGGTAATTTTCTCATTGGTTGAAATTTTCATGAGCCTCTTGTTCATTATCGCTTTTGGTCAGCAAGATGGCTTCGTATGCACTTTCACGCATCATAAAAGCAAAACGCTGAATGGCTCTCATAGAAGGCATGCTGCCGTCGTAGGCCATGAGAACTTTGTTAATCGGGCGATAATGTTCAGGCACAGCCATTATGGGAGTAATAACGTGTCTGAGAATCTTTTGTAAGGAGGTCTCAGGATTTTTTTCAGTTTCAAAATGAAAGAAATTACGCATTCCAATCACTATCAAGTCACTGAATTGGCTCTCCTTTTCAATAATAAAATCAGGTCTGCCTTCAAAAGTTTTTAAAGTGCACTTTAAATGGTTTTGTTGACATGCCTGTTCAAAGAACGTTAACTCATCCTGTACTTTTTTTCTAACATCTTCCAACAATTTTTCTTCCTGTTCATGGCGGTTTTCAGTTCCTTGTGGAAGCGGTAAATAGGTGGCTGCCTGTTCAATAACATCCAAAACGTCGATGATGGCAGTCCCTTCAAGGGTGGCATTCTTCTGTTTCGCAATGATGCTGGCATATTGGAATGCTGTTTTTGCATATGGCGAAGGGTCAATGGGTAGTAATATCTTGCGCATGGGTTTATACTTTATTTAAATAAATAATCCAGTTGTAACATTGCCTGATATTGGGTCATCCATGCTTTGTTTTGATAAATGCTGTAGGGTACCCCAATGCGTATATCGAATTTTTTAAGGTATTGAAACCAAGCACCCACGTAAAGATTTATTGAGTAATCCCGGCTGTTGGGTACGACAGTTCCGTTATTTTTGTCGGAGAAGTTCCAATACGTATAGGCGCCGCCTTCGAGGCCAAAGCGACCATAAGCTGTTTCGATGGGTTTTCTAAACAGCAGGTAAGCGCCTGTTTCGTCACCCATACTGATGCCCAATCTATTGGTACGGTATTCGTAATAAGCCGAATAAATCATCTGTACCTTGGTATATTGGTGTATGCCGGTTAACGCTGCACGAAACCGGAACGAACCCAGCCCCAAAGGATATTGAGTGCTGCTCAGATTTTGATATCGTCCGGTAGGAAAACCCAACGTGAGTCGAGCTGCCAGACCATCATTACCCCCTTTTTGTCCGTTGATCAAACGGTAATCAACACCGGCTTCAACATCTGAAAAACCTACACCACTCACCTCGCCCATGGGCGAATAGTGATGAATGTCGGCAACCGGAATCATCATGAACACATTCCATTTGCCGGATAAGCCATAGGTGAGGTAGGTATTAAAATAGGCTTCACTTAAGGCCTGATTGGAGGGAAGTTTCACGGGTTTGCCGGCCGTAGCATTGAACGATTTGTAAAAATTCGGGAAAGCGGCGCGAAGGCTCACAATAGCTTGCCCTTTGTTTAACAACACGGGCCTGAGATTCAAAATTGATAAAGAGGCCTCCCCCGATGTTGTTGTGTCCTTTGCCGGCGTGCTACCCTGAGCATATAAACCACTGTAGGTAAACACAAGAAAACCGATGATCACAAAAAAAAGCTGTTTCTTCATTTCTTTTTCATTATGTAAGTGAGTATTTGCTTGCAAAAGTAAATTAAAATATCATGTTGTCAAGAAAATTTTATTATTTTTTTGTAAAGTATTGGTTTTGAAGGTTGTGAAAGATTACGTGTGGTTAATTTAAACGGTCACTCAAAAAAGAAGCGAGTATCCTGTTGTATTCATCGGCGGCATTTACATATGGAAAATGTCCTTCCTGATGAAAAGTGTGGACTTTTGCATCCGGATACAACTCCTTCAACGCTTTTCGCAAAGGAAGTTCTATTAAAGGATCGTTGTCCGATTCGAAAATTAGCTTGGGAATCTTGTGGATTTCAAGTTGGTTTAAGTATTTTGAAGAAATTTTCCATCGTGGTTATGGCATGATGCTATTCTTCATTTGCGTTAAATTTATTCCCTTACCATCACGTTCTGTTGATTTTAGGATGAGCCAAAGCAATATTAAGAAAGATTTGAATAAGGATGCTAATGAATGAAAAACTGAAACTGAAGGATTACAAAATAATCGTATAGCGAATGGCTGCCTGCTTTTATTCCATTATCCAGCATCA
>CBETNY010000366.1:0-2622 GCA_965537275.1 uncultured bacterium
TATCCGTTTTATTAGAGTGAAATAGAAACCATGATTTGCCTATTTTTGCCTGAATTTTATGAGAAGGAAGATGATTAAACACGGTTGGGTATTTTTCGTTTTGATGGTATTGGCATCTTGCCAAACCCATCAACCCGATAAAACGGAAAGGGAGCCGTTTGTTCACGGGAAGTATATCATCCCCTACCATGATGCAGATAGTTTAGTTATTGCACACAAGGCCACTGAAATTGATAATAAGTTTAAACACCTGCGAAGACTAACCGGTTTTAACGGGGTGGTGCTCTATGCTGAAAAAGGTCGCATTATTCTGAAGAAGGCTTACGGATATCGCAATGTAAGACGGGGGCGCAATCCTTTGCAAATTGGTGATGCCTTTCAATTGGCTTCCGGTTCCAAGATGTTTAGTGCCTTGGCCATCATGATTTTGAAGCATGAAGGCAAGGTGGATTATGATACGGACATCCGGCATTATTTACCCGGATTTCCTTATCCTGATGTGACCTTGCGCTTGCTCATGAACCATCGGTCGGGATTACCGCGCTATATGAGCCTGGCTCAAAAAGAGTGGAAAAATAAACGTAAGCCCATGGATAATGAGGCCATGTTGAAAATGTTGGAAAAATATCATCCCGATCGTTATTTTGCCCCCAACACCGGGTTTCACTATTGTAATACGAATTACGCCTTGTTGGCCAACATCGTTGAAGCGGTTACACACATGAATTTTGAAGACTTTATTGATCAGAAGATTTTTAAGCCGTTACAAATGGATTCCTCTTTTGTTTACACAATGAGGGGGTTGGACAGAGTGCCTCTTTATGTTGAAAAGGGGGTTCCGGGTTATTATCGGAAAGGTTGGCGGTGGCGCCGGATGACCAACGATTATTTAAATGGTGTTTTGGGTGATAAAAATATTTATTGCTCGGTGGAAGATTTGTACAAATTTGATCGCTCATGGGATGAGTTTACCCTTCTGCCCGATTCGGTGATTCGTGAAGCTTTTGTTCCGGGTAGTCCGCGATATTGGCGGCGGCACGATAATTATGGATTCGGCTGGCGTATCCGGGGAGGGATGGATAGTACGGTGTATCATTTTGGATGGTGGAAAGGTTTCCGGTCGTTTAATATCCGGGATATGAAACACCATAAAACATTAATTGTACTTTCCAATACCGATCGTGGGCCAGGATCGATTAATTTTTGGAATATTATTAAGTCGGATACCCTGCCCTTAGGCAATGCCGTGAGGCTAAAGTGAGAATGAAATCCTTGCAAATTGTCGGTTACCCTTGACGGAAGCTAATCTTTTTTTCCGGGCTTTTGAAGAGCAGTACAGCCACCCATCCGGCAAAAATAAAGAGGCTCCCGGTGATTAGGGGAATCATCGACCCGTTAGAGGGTTTTCCCAGGTTTAACAAAAATCCTCCCATCAAAGGGGCTATAAATTGGGTAGATGAAACCACTGATTGACGAATTCCCAGGATTTCGCCCTGGGAATTGTCGGCCGTTGAATTAGACAGAATGGCTGAAAAATTGGGTTGCGTGAATCCCATAAAAATGGCCAAAAAAGGCAAGAAGTAGTAAAGTTCGTTTTTTGAGCTAAAGGCAATCAGTATAAGAAAAATGGCTGCAGGTAACAGGGTAAACTTTAAAATGTGTTTTGCAGCGATTTTGTTGGATAATTTCCTGACCAGGTATCCCTGCGAAAAGACAATCCAAAAGCCGATATAAACAAACAGGTAGGCAATGGAAGAGGCGCTTAGCTGAAACTGTTTATGGAGAAATACCTGAAAGAAATATTCGAACAGCACCCATCCCAGGTTGACCAGAAAAAGGGCAATAAAAACCGTCCGAAGTTCCCTTAATGAGAAAGCCACTTTAAGATTCTTAAAGCTGTCTTTCCATTCAATTTTCTGTTTGATGTTGTTTTTTAGTGTCTCAGGCAAGGCAAATTGAACCAATGTAAAATTGGCCAGTGCAATCAATCCTGCTGCAACAAAAGGTGTGATAATGCTGAAATAGGGCGAAATGTGTGTGTCGGTCAACATACCCCCCAGCGCAGGACCAATAATAAAACCCAAACCGAATGCGGCGCCAATCATGCCGAAATTTCTGACTTTTTCTTTTTCATCCCGGCTGATATCGGCAATAGATGCCATGGCCACCGATATGTTTCCACCGGTAAATCCATCGACGATTCTTCCTAAGAACAGCAGCCATAAACTTGAGCTTTGGATCCCCCATGCAAAAAGGAGATATCCCAAAAAGCTTCCCAGTAACGAAAGACTGAGTATTTTTTTTCTCCCTTGATTGTCTGAGAGTTTTCCCAAAATCGGTGAGCCGAAAAATTGTGCAAAAGGATAGGTTGCCAGTAAAATTCCTAATACGATGTGAATATTCCGTGTTGAAAAACCGGCTGGGAAAAAAGCGTGAAGATCAAAAATAATGGGAACCAGGGGAATGATGATTCCCAACCCGATCATATCAATTAATACGGTAATGAATAAAATACCTTTCGCTTTGTGGTTCATTGGACGAAAATTTTAAAATGGCAAAGTTAGAAAAGGTGGCGTTGTCTAATTGGTTTTTTTTATTTGTTTCTTTGTAGAAGGGAAAGAA
>CBETNY010000367.1:0-2617 GCA_965537275.1 uncultured bacterium
GCTTTTCCGATAATCTTGCCGATCGTTCCAATGTAAGCGTGGTGTTTAAAATTCGCTCGCTGGTGGCCATGAGTACACGGTTTTTGTCGAAAAAAGCGGCATTGCAAATACTTGATCATGATGACCTGCTGAATAACTTTCAGGGCTTGGCGGTTCAATTTAGTCATGATGGCGAGAGCGGCTTGTATTATACCAATCTTTATCTGCGATACAATCAGCGATACAAAGAGGAAAATTTGGCCCTGTGGAAAACCGTTTTACGCGATGAGATTGTCGGAAAACCCTTTTTGGTGAAGGATCACAATACCGGTCATTTCGATGTGATCGTATTCGATAAAGGCAAACGGATGTATTTGATTAATCCGGAAGGGAAAGTATTGTGGGTAAAACGATTGTCGGAGTTGCCCATCAGTAATATTTATCCGGTTGATTATTATAAAAATGGGAAAATACAGTTTTTGTTCAATACCACCCATCATGTTTACCTGATCGACCGGAAAGGGCGTTATGTAAAAGGGTATCCTTATCTGTTGCAACCTTCGGCCACCAACGGGCTTAGTCTGTTTGACTATACCAGGCGCAAAGATTATCGCGTGTTGATTGCACAAGCCGATAAACAAATTTACGATTATACCATCAAAGGAAATCAGGTGAGAGGCTGGGTAAAACCACGAATGAAAAACATTGTTTTGCAAAAAGTGGTTCGTTTATTAGCCAATGGAAAAGATTATATCTTAATTACAGATATCAACGGTGATGTGAAGATTGTCAATCGACGGGGTGCCCAGCGGATTTATTTAAAAGGAAAAATTCATAAAGCCAGGCATTCGACCTATTATGTGAACAAAACCAACAGCAAAGGAATTATCTTAACCACCAACAGGGAGGGGAAACTCATTTATATTTCATCACGTGGAGGCTTGCAGAAAACAGATTTTGGAAAGTTTTCAGCCGATCATTATTTTCTTTACGAGGATTTTAACGGTGACTTTTCACGTGACTTTATTTTCGTAGATCACAACCGTTTAACCGTTTTCGACCGCTTTAAAAAGGTGTTGTTTCATTATGACTTCCCTTCGGAAATTCATGTGCAACCCGAATTTTTTACGCTGGGACGAAACCGAAAGGTATTGGGTATTGTGGCATCGGGCGAAAAAACCATTTATTTGTTCGACAAAGAGGGCAATATTCTCATCAGCTCGGGGTTAACCGGCGAAACACCTTTTACGGTAGGAAGTCTATACAACAACCATGATGTAAATTTAATTACTGCCGCCGGAAAAACCCTGTATAACTACCGCGTGAAATAGGGTTACTTTCCAATACAGAACTTCCCGAAAATATTACCCAATATCTCATCAGTGGTTACTTCGCCGGTGATGGAACCCAGGTGGTACAGCGCTTGCCGGATGTCGATGGCAATCAAATCGGTGGGCGTCTGATCGTGGAATCCCTTTTCAACCTGTATAATACTTTCCAATGCTTTTGAGATGGCCTCATAATGGCGCGAATTATTCACCAAAATGTCATCGGTAATGCTGTCGCTTTTTATATGGTTGACCAGCGTGGAAGCCAAAAGATGGATGTTCTCTTTGCGTTTGGCCGATACGAAAACCGTTTCCAGATCAAGCAGCTCTTTCAGGTGTGCCGGGATCTCCTTTAATTTATCTATTTTGTTGGCAACCAGAATAAAATGCTTGCTTTTGTCTGCGATGTAGGTCTTAAACTCTTTTAATACCTCAGCCATGGTTTCCTTATTCATTTTACTTAAATCGCAAACGTAGAGGATGAGGGTAGCCTGTTCGATTTTGTCGTAAGTGCGCTCAATTCCCATTTTTTCAATTTGATCTTCCGATGGACGCAGGCCTGCCGTATCGATAAAACGGAAGGTGTATCCTTCGATGGCAATGGTGTCTTCGATGGTATCGCGTGTGGTTCCCGGGATTTCGGAAACAATGGCTTTCTCTTCGTTTAGCAACGCATTGAGCAAGGTGGATTTTCCGGCATTGGGTTTTCCGATGATGGCCACCGGTATCCCTTTTTTAAGGACATTTCCCAATTTGAAGGATGCCTTTAGCTGACTTAACTCATGTTTTAATTCCTGAACAAGTGCAGAAAAGCGGGTGCGGTCGGCAAACTCTACATCCTCTTCACTAAAGTCGAGTTCCAGTTCCATAAGCGAAGTAAAATCGACCAGCTTTTTCCTTAGTTCGCTGATTTTTTCAGAAAAACCACCCCGCATTTGTTGAATAGCCATTTCGATTCTGAAGTAATTAAATCGGCGACGGCCTCGGCTTGCGAAAGGTCCATTTTTCCATTCATGAAAGCCCGCAACGTAAATTCACCCGGTCCGGCCATCCGGGCACCGTGGTGCAGGAGAAGTTCAATAAGTTTTTGTTGGATAAATTCCGATCCGTGGCACGAAATCTCCACGGCATCTTCACCGGTGTACGAATGCGGAGCTTTGAAATAACTGACCAGGACTTCATCGATAATTTCACCGTTTTCGATGATGTCACCAAAATATAACCGGTGGCTCTCGAAGGAATCAACATCAAGTGTCTTTCTTTTCGATTGGAAGATTTCCAACAGAATTTGCAGACTCTTTTGCCCTGAT
>CBETNY010000368.1:0-2598 GCA_965537275.1 uncultured bacterium
GGTATATCCGATAATTCTCTTTGTCGAAGCAAACAAAATAAACTTTTTGCGGTATCTCGTGATGATTCAAAAAGTCAGTCACACTTTGGATGGCGATTTTGGCGGCTCTTTCTTTGGGGAATCGATAAATCCCGGTACTGATGTTAGGGAATGCAATTTCAAGACATTGATGTTCGGCAGCAAGCGTCAGGCTTCTGTGATAGCAGGAGGCCAGTAAAGCATCTTCCTGTTGGTTTCCACCGTGCCATACCGGACCTACCGTATGAATCACAAAACGAGCAGGCAAGCGATAAGCTTTGGTGATTTTTGCATCACCGGTATTGCAGCCGTTTAACGAGCGGCATTCGGTCAAGAGTTCCGGTCCGGCAGCCCGGTGAATGGCGCCGTCAACCCCGCCACCCCCTAAAAGTGTCCGGTTGGCTGCATTCACAATGGCATCTACTTTGAGCGTTGTGATATCATCCTGCAAGAGAAAAATGCGTGAATTAACCATGATGCTCCTCCTTTTTTTTGACAATTAATTGTGCCTGTTGGTAATCGACCACCTCGATGGTTTCTTCTTTATCAATAAAACGGTAGCGGGCCACTGCATCGAAAATCTGCTCATCGATTTGCACTTTGCCGGCCGGCCTTAATTTTGTGAGACTAACCCCTTCGCGGCCCACCATGGCTTTATAACCTTCTGATGCCGTTGAATATCCTGACGCTTTTTCCTGTATTTTTTCCAGTCCTAAATAGCGAAAACGTCTGGAGCCAAAAATCACTCTTGTCAAGTAAATTGACACGAACAGGGCGAGGGTGCCGGCAATAATTACCAGGAGAGAGGCTTTAGCCATCGCCATCAGGTTGACATCGAAAAAACCGGGACCGGTGCTGCGGACCAATGCCAAACTTAATCCTCCTGTCACAAAGAGAATCCCCAGGATACCCGTTATTCCAAATCCGGGTATGACAAAAATCTCGACGATGATTAAGGCAACGCCTATCAGAAACAGCAGAATTTCCCAATGGTTTGCCAAACCTTCCAAATACAAGGGGGCAAAATAGAGCAAGGCCGCCATGACAGAGGCTGCCAGCGGAAAACCAATGCCCGGTGATTGAAGTTCAAAATAGAGGCCGCCAATGATTACCATGATGAGTAACCCACTCACCCATGGCCGAATGAGAAAACGTACAATTTTATCGGTAGCCGTAATGTGATAAGGAATGGTCTTGTAGTGCCGGATGCCGGCATGGGCCATAATCTCTTTGATGTTGTTCACTTCCGCTTCGCAAAATCCATGTTTGACGGCTTCGGAGGGGGTCATACTGAGTACTTTGCCCGAGTCGCTTACTCCGGGAACAAATAACCGCGGATCGACCATCGCCTGTGCAATTTCAGGATTTCGACCTGTAGCTTCGGCAGTGGAACGCATCAACGACCGCATGTAGGACTGGTATTTGTCGGGAAGGGGTTTCCCCTGTTGATCCACTACCGTGGCAGCACCAATATTGGCACCCGGAGCCATATAAATGCTGTCGCAGGCCAACGAAATTAATGCGCCTGCCGAGGCGGCATTCTTATTGATAAATACATACACCGGAATGGAAGTGTCAAGGATTTTCGTGCGTATGGAATCAGCGGCATCCAGCAGACCTCCATAGGTGTTCATCTCGATAAGAATCACATCTGCTTTGCTTTGTTCAGCCTGACGAATGGCCTTGCGAGTGGTGTGCCAGGCCGGCGGGGCAATCATTTCCTTTAGATCGAATACAAAAATATTTTTGATGACCACGCTATCCTCTGCTGCCTTCAGGGGAACAATACCTTGAACCAACAAAAGCATCAAGAGAAAAATCAGTTGTTTTGTTTGTTTAATGTCCACCGGTTTTTTCGTTTTCTTGTTCTTGCTGAGCCAATTTTGTATGCATTTTTCGGTAATGTCTTTTCCATGCCTGCCGACTCCAATATTTACCCCAATAAATATTGGTCCAAAGGCGTTCGTGCAGGTAATAGAGAATTAATTTTATCACCACATCAACGCTGGCAATGGCTGTTGCATATTGCAAAACTTGTGTGTCGGTTTTGTTGGTGGAGTGCCTAAAAACCACAAAGCTGATAAGAAAGGTAGCACCCGAAGCAATTAATCGCCAGCTAACAGCTTTCATAATACTTCGGGTGGGACTGTCTTTTTTATAGGTTTCTTTTTTCATATCAAAAAGGTATGATTTACAAATTTAAGAGGTTATTGAAAAGAGCGCTTTAAATAGGTTAAAAATTCTTGGTGTACCCTTCCGTTGGAGGCCACAATCTCCTTGCCAAAGACGTAGTTATTGTCTCCCGAAAAGGTGGTGATTTTTCCCCCGGCTTGTTGTACGATAAAGGCTCCGGCCGCCACATCCCAGGGATTCAATCCATATTCGTAAAACAATTCGAAACGACCGGCTGCCACGTAGGCCAAATCGACTGCTGCCGAACCCAGCCGCCGGACACCCCGGCTGTTTACCATCATCTCCTTAAAAAGGAGCAGATAAGCATCCAGTTTGGAATAATCGTAATAAGGAAATCCTGTGGCTAACAAAGCTTTGTCGAGGATGGTAGTATCCGATACGTGAATG
>CBETNY010000369.1:0-2595 GCA_965537275.1 uncultured bacterium
CGCATACTAACAAAGATATTCTTGACCAGCTGACCATGGGCAAAGTGGAAAAACGCTGGATAAAAACCACCGACGGCAAACAAATGCTGACCTGGGTAATTTATCCACCGCATTTCGATCCCAACAAAAAATATCCGGCACTTTTGTATTGCGAAGGAGGGCCGCAAAGTACCGTCAGTCAATTCTGGTCGTACCGCTGGAATTTTCAGATGATGGCGGCCAACAATTATATCATTGTGGCCCCCAACCGTCGTGGATTGCCCGGATTCGGAACCAAATGGAATGAAGAAATTAGTGGTGATTACGGTGGACAAAACATGAAAGATTATTTTAGCGCCATCGATGCCTTGAAAAAAGAGCCTTTTATTGATGAAAACCGTTTGGGCGCTGTGGGTGCCTCCTACGGAGGATTTTCCATTTACTGGATTGCCGGTCACCATCAAAACCGCTTCAAAGCATTTATTGCCCACGATGGTATGTTTAACCTTGAATCACAATATCTCGAAACCGATGAAATGTGGTTTGTGAACTGGGATTTGGGTGGCCCTTTCTGGGATAAGAGCAATAAAATTGCCCAACGTACCTATGCCACTTCACCCCACAAATTTGTCCAAAACTGGAATACACCGATCTTGGTGATTCATAGCCAGCTGGATTACCGCATCCCGGTAACGGAAGGGATGCAGGCTTTCGATGCGGCCGTTATCCGCCATGTACCTGCCGAATTTCTCTATTTCCCGGATGAAAACCATTGGGTTTTAAAACCTCAAAACGGCATTTTATGGCAGCGTACCTTTTTTGCCTGGCTCGATAAATGGTTGAAAAAATAAGATGTGTTTTCCAATTCTCATTTAGAATGAAAAAAATTGTTTTATTCCTCCTTTTGATGAGTGTGGGTGCACTCTATGCAACAACAAAAGATACCACACAAATTGACTCAAAAGCTGATACGGTAAAAGCCTGGACTTTGAAAGGGCAATATGGATTAATGGTTAACCAAATTGCCTTTTCAAATTGGGCTGCCGGAGGCGAAAGTTCACTTTCGGGTCGTTCAACCATTGATCTGGATCTGAAATACCATAAAAATAAATTCACTTTCGATCAAGCCACTCATTTGGCCTATGGTCTGGCCGGATATAATAACAAGCGTATTGAAAAAACAGATGATAAGCTGGACCTGTTATTTTCGGTGGGGCACAAAATATCGAAACATCTCGATTTTACGGGGCTAACAACCTTTAAATCGCAATTTGCGCCCGGTTATAAGTATCCCGACGACAGCACCTTGATTTCTCAATTTATGGCCCCAGGCTATTTTACCGTTTCGTTGGGGCTCAATTTTAAACCCAATAATGATTTTCAATTGTTTATCAGTCCTTTGTCTGGAAAAATGACCTTCGTGATGAACCAAACACTTGCCGATAAAGGAGCCTTCGGTGTGAAAAAAGCGGTTTACGATAGCCTTGGAAATATGGTGAAGCAGGGTGAGAATTATTTGGGTCAGTTGGGCATCAATATTGTTAGTTCTTACAAAACAAAGGTTATGAAAAATATCCATTTTCAATCGCGTTTGAATATTTACAATAATTATCTGGAACCTTTGCCTGAAAAGCGTTGGCAGATTGATCTGGATTGGGATAATCAGTTGAATTTTAAAATAAACGAGTATTTTTCCACCGTCTTATACATGCATTTAAAATATGATCCCAAAGTGCTTCTTCCCAAATACAGGACCATAAACGGTGAACAGACGATGGTGGGCGAATCGGCCCGATTGCAAATGAAAGAATCGCTGGGAATTGGGTTTACCTATAAAATTGATTAATGTGCGTTTTTTTGGCGTTCATTGCGAATTATTGGTATTTTTGAAAACCTTAATATTAAACTTATGAAAATAACAATTGTTGGAACCGGATATGTAGGCCTTGTAACAGGTGCTTGTTTTTCGGAAGTAGGTATCGATGTGACTTGTGTCGATATTGATAAGAAAAAGATTGATAATCTGAACAAAGGAATTATCCCTATTTACGAGCCTGGACTGGAAGACCTTGTAAAAAGAAATACCGAAAAAGATCGCCTTCATTTCAGCACTAATCTTGCTGAATGTTTGGATGATGTAGATGTGGTTTTTGGTGCCGTGGGGACTCCTCCCGATGAAGATGGAAGCGCCGATTTGCAATATGTGATTGAAGTAGCGCGTCAAGTGGGTCGTCATATGAAAGATTACCTGCTCATGGTTACCAAAAGTACGGTGCCGGTGGGAACTGCCGAGAAAGTCAGAAATGCCATCAAGGAAGAGCTGGATAAAAGGGGTGAGCAAATTCCTTTCGATGTGGCTTCCAATCCTGAATTTTTGAAAGAAGGGGCTGCTGTGGATGATTTCCTGAAACCCGACCGAATTGTCGTGGGTGTCGATTCGGATAGAGCCCGAAAGGTGATGGAACGCTTGTATAAGCCCTTTACCATGAATGGCCATCCGGTTATTTTTATGGATATTGTTTCGGCTGAGATGACAAAATATGCCGCCAACTCCATGCTGGCAACAAAAATTAGTTTTATGAATGATATTGCCAACCTGTGTGAAGTGGTTGGCGC
>CBETNY010000370.1:0-2593 GCA_965537275.1 uncultured bacterium
TTATTTTTGATACGGTTTTTACCTCGCTTGGATCGGCCACCCATCGATTGATGGTTTATAATCCTACGAAACAAAATTTAAAAATCGGAGAAATCAGACTCGAAGGCGGGTCATCATCCCTTTTCCGCATCAATGTGGATGGCGAACCGGTTTTTGAAAAGAAAAATGTGGAAATTCGGGCCGGAGATAGTCTTTTTGTTTTTGCCCGGGTGACCATCGATCCCAATAATCAAACCAATCCTTTTGTGGTTGAAGACCGCCTTCAATTTGTAACCAATGGCAACGAGCAAAGTGTTAAGCTGGTGGCCTGGGGCAAAAATGCGCACTATATTTTGGCCGATCATTTTCAGACCGGTTTCCCCGATTATAAAATTGTTGCCGACAGTTTGGAAGATGTCAGTTGGACAGCCGATTTGCCCTATGTGGTGTATGGCTATGCCGTGGTCAATTCATTCGGTAAACTGACCATTGAGGCCGGTACCCATATTTATTTTCATAAAAACGGCGGATTGTGGATTTATGCCAATGGACAATTACAAGTGTTGGGAAATCAGTCCGATCCGGTGGTCTTTGAAGGAGACCGGCTTGAAACCGAATATGCCGATTTGCCCGGTCAATGGGATCGAATTTGGATTATGGAAGGGCAACAAGGGGTTGATAACCTGATTCAACATGCCATCATCAAAAATGGTTTTATCGGTATTCAGGCCGAATCATTCTTCGAAGCCACTCAAAACACACTGAAACTCCAAAATGTGATAATTCAAAATATGAATGGTGCCGGCATCCTTAGCCGGTTTTACCACATTGAGGGGCAAAACATGGTGGTGTCCGATTGCGGCGGCTACTGTCTGGCACTTACCGGTGGTGGTGATTATCAGTTTACCCAAAGTACAATGGCTAATTACTGGCCCTATTCTATCCGGAACAATCCGGCTGTTTTTCTGAATAATTTTCTTCCGGATACCAATAACCTGCCGGTGGCTTACCCCATGCATTTCAGTTTAACTAACAGTATCGTTTACGGATATAACAACAATGAGTTTGGTACGGAGATGGTGGCCGGTGCCGATTCGGCCTACCGGCTTGATCATTGTTTGGTAAAAACAACCTTCGCCATGACGGAAGGAGATAATTTTCATGAAATAATCAAAAATCAAGATCCCAAATTTTTAGATATAGAAAAGCATGATTATCGCATCGATTCGCTGTCACCTGCCATAGGGAAAGGCGATCCGGCATTTTCGGCTGACGTGCCTTTTGATTTATTGGGCAACCCCAGGGGGCTTCATCCCGATTTGGGGGCTTATCAATTCGTAAGTTCAATTAGTAAATGCGATTTATTTAGGAGTAATAAATAAATTAAAAGCACCTGGTACAAAAAAGTTATTCTGAAATATTTTCGTTCTGGCACCAAGCCATAGAAAAGAAAATATTTCGGCAATAACTTTTTCCCAGAGGTTATGCTTTAATATTTGGAAAATAGCGGAACCTTTTAAAGTTCCGCTACTCTCACAAATAAGGAAATTTGTTTATTTTGCTTCTTTATTCACCACAAATAAGTTGCATATGAAACAAATAACCAAAGAACAAAGGTATCAAATAGAAGCATACCTGAAGTCGGAAAAATCAAAAACATTTATTGCGAAAGAGTTGTCTTTGCATGTGAGCAGTGTTTATAGAGAGGTAAAGCGGAATGCTCAAAAACGGGGTGGTTATAACGCAAAACATGCGCAGCAACTCTCTGACGAAAGAAAGGATAGGTTAAGTTATCCCCGAAAATTCAACAATAATGTTAAAAATAAAGTACGTTCATTGATTGAAAAAGAACAGTGGTCTCCAGAACAAATTGTAGGCAATTGCAAAAAGAACGGAACTCCCATGGTGAGTCATGAACGGATATACCAGTATGTAAGAGAAGACAAGGCCAATGGAGGTGATCTTTATAAAAATATGAGGCATAGACTAAAAAACAGAAAGCGACCTGTTGGAGGGGAAAAAACATCCATCAAAAACAGAGTTTCAATTGATCAGAGACCTGATGTAATCAACAATAAAGAGCGTTTTGGTGATTGGGAGATAGATACTATTATTGGTAAGGACGGCAAAGGGGCAATTGTTACTATCGTAGAAAGAACCACGGCTTTTTTTATGATGAGAAAACTCGTGGATGGGAAAGAATCAGAAGGTTTGGCCAAAACAGTTATTGAGGTATTGTTGCCATATAAAGCCAATATCCATTCCATAACCTCTGACAACGGAACTGAGTTTGCAAATCATGAACTTATCGCCAACAAACTTGATGCAGAATTCTATTTTGCGCATCCATATTCCTCATGGGAAAGAGGCCTGAGCGAATATACAAACAAACTGGTTAGGCAATATATACCCAAAAAAACAATCTTGGACCATGTTTCTGATGTTTATATTGCTGAGGTTCAGCATAAAATCAATAGAAGACCTAGGGAAAATCTGGATTTTGATGATCCTAAGTCCGTTTTTTATAATTTAGTAGTGTGATTTTCGCATTTGACACTTGAACCTACGGTTTGAAATTTACCGAAAAACCATGATTATGCGTTTATTTGTTTTT
>CBETNY010000371.1:0-2592 GCA_965537275.1 uncultured bacterium
AAAAATGAACTAACAAAAATTCCTTTCAGCAAATTAAATAAACGATGGGTTTTGTTTGGTAACCGGTTTGGAGAAGCGGTGCCCATTGATTATACGGTTCGTCTGACCCTTCGAAATATTGCCATAAGCCCCGGATTAATTGACCGGCAGAGCCGGGTTGAAGAAAAACGGGTGGAGGATGGTTGGAAATATGTGTTGGATAAACGGGGAAATGTGAAAAAAGATTCGGCGGGTAACGATATAAAAGTGAAAAAGTACAAAATCATCCGCTGCCGGATTCTCCAGTTCCGGCTTACCAAGAGCGTTCAATTGAATGGAACCGTCGATTATTATGATCACGCGTCGGGTCAGCGAATCAAATCGCGACCCATTACCAGTCAGCGGATTTTCGATTATGCATATGCCACTGCCAGGGGAAACCTTCATGCGGTGAGTGAGGAAACCAAAGCCTTGCTCGACCGTCCGCCCATGCCTTTTCCTGATGATGTGCAAATGATGGTTGATGCCGGACGCGATATGAAACAGATGTTCGTTCAATATGTTCGTCAGGATTCCCGCCTGTTTCATTAGGGTCTTGATTGACTCCCCGGTGATGAGGCTG
The DNA here is from genome assembly GCA_965537275.1 of uncultured bacterium. Classification (GTDB taxonomy): domain Bacteria; phylum Bacteroidota; class Bacteroidia; order Bacteroidales; family F082; genus Sulfidibacterium. The sequence continues at coordinate 602 of CBETNY010000371.1, forward strand.
TTTTGGTTCTCAACAAACAGCGTTTAACAACTATTTTTTTCGAGGGTTGATTCAAAAGGACAAACTTTTATTTTTGCAGCAAATTGAGAGAAATGTCGGCAGAATATAATGATGATAGTATTCGATCGCTTGACTGGAAGGAGCATATTCGGCTTCGTCCGGGCATGTATATCGGAAAATTGGGCGATGGAAGTTCGCCCGACGATGGAATTTATGTGTTGCTTAAGGAGGTGATTGATAATTCCATTGATGAATATGTGATGGGGCATGGAAAGGTGATTGAAGTAACCATTGATGAGCAAACGGTCAGTGTGCGTGATTATGGCCGGGGAATGCCTTTGGGAAAAGTGAAAGCCTGTGTCAGTCAGATTAATACGGGTGCTAAATACGATTCTAAAGTTTTTAAAAAAGCGGTGGGCTTAAATGGCGTGGGTTCCAAAGCTGTGAATGCCCTCTCGTCCTATTTCAGGGCACAGTCCATCAGGGAAGGAAAAACCAAAGTGGTCGAATATCGCCGTGGCGAACTCATCACCGACGAAGAGGTCGTATCTAGCGACGAAAATCAGGGAACTTTCATTACCTTTATCCCCGATGCCGAAGTTTTCGGAAACTTTCATTACATCTTTTCGTTTGTAGAAGAGATGTTGTGGAATTATGTCTTTTTGAATAATGGGCTAACCATTGTGTTTAACGGGGAGCGTATGCAAGCCAAAAACGGCCTGCTCGATCTGCTTGAACACAACATCAATGGAAATGGCCCGCTGCGATATCCCATCATCCGGATTCAGGAAGATGATTTTGAATGTGCTTTCTCTCACAGCTCGAACTCCTACACCGAAGAGTATTATTCGTTTGTTAACGGTCAACATACCACGCAGGGCGGTACCCATCAAAATGCTTTTCGCGAAGCTTTGGTGAAAACCATTCGCGAATTTTATGGAAAGGATTTTGATACCAGTGATATCCGCACTTCGTTGATTGCAGCCATCAGCATAAAAGTGCAGGAACCGGTCTTTGAATCGCAAACCAAAACAAAACTGGGCTCGCAGCATATCGAACCCGGTGGCCAAAGCATCCGAAATTATATCGGCGATATTGTCAAGCGAAATCTTGATAACTATTTGCATATCCATTCGGAGATTGCCGAAGAGTTGTATCGCAAAATTATCCAATCGGAAAAAGAGCGGAAAGATATGGCCGGTATTAAAAAACTGGCCAGGGAGAGTGTGAAAAAAGCCAGTCTGCATAACAAAAAGTTACGCGATTGCCGGATTCATTTAACCGACAATCATGAAAAACGTCTGGATACCACGCTTTTTATCACGGAGGGTGATTCGGCCAGCGGTTCCATCACCAAATCGCGTGATGTGCAAACACAAGCCGTTTTCAGTCTAAAAGGAAAACCCCTGAATAGTTATGGACTGAGTAAAAAAATTGTCTATCAAAACGAAGAATTTAATTTGCTGCAGGCCGCTTTAAATATCGATGAAAGTCTTGAGAATCTTCGTTACAACAATATTGTGGTGGCTACCGATGCCGATGTGGATGGGATGCACATTCGATTGCTGTTGCTGACCTTCTTTTTGCAGTTTTATCCCGATTTGGTGAAAACGGGTCACCTGTATATTTTGCAAACTCCTTTGTTCAGGGTTCGAAATAAAAAGGAAACCTTTTATTGTTATAACGAAGAGGAACGGGTTACAGCCATTGAAAAATTAAAACCAAATCCTGAAATCACACGTTTTAAAGGACTTGGAGAGATTTCACCCAGTGAATTCAAACATTTTATCGGGAAAAATATCCGGCTCGACCCGGTGATTCTGCAACGTAAATCTTCCATTGCCGACACATTGTCGTTTTACATGGGAAAGAATACACCTTCGCGTCAAAAATTTATCATTAACAACCTGCGGTTCGAAGAGGATGTGATTGAAGAGGCAGTTGCCGGATAGGGTAGAGGTGGATCTGTTTTCCGATTCCATGCGCCTGAT
>CBETNY010000372.1:0-2590 GCA_965537275.1 uncultured bacterium
CCGGATATTGATCGTAACTGTATGAAACCGGTATGCAATATTTGTCACGATAGTATGGAAAACTAAATTTTCCTTCACCGTGAGCTACCCAAACACCAAGGCGGGACCCCGACAAACTTTTTAGCATGACCGTATCGTTTTCATGAATGTTTACATTGATAAATCCCGACTCAAATTTACCCGACTCGTTGACAGTCATTTTGGGTTTTTCGGGGTGCTCGGGGTAAATTAATCCCAATTCGGTCATGAGCTGGCAGCCGTTGCAAATACCCAAACTCAGGGTGTCGTCTCTTTGATAAAAACGGTCGAGCGCTTGTTTGGCTTTTGGGTTATAAAGAAATGCGCCGGCCCATCCTTTGGCAGAGCCCAAAACATCGGAGTTGGAAAAACCACCCACAAAAACAATCATGCCTACATCGGAGAGGTCTTCTTTGCCCGAAATAAGGTCTGTCATGTGAATATCTTTCACATTAAAACCTGCCAAATGGAGGGCGTAGGCCATTTCACGGTCTCCATTGACTCCTTTTTCACGGATGATGGCTGCCCGGGTGGCTGGTTTTTGATCTGTACGGTGCAAATTCATTTGCGATTTTAAGCCGGAAAATGTTTTGTGAAAGTGGAATTTCAAATCCTGATGCTTATAGTGCTTAAAGCGTGCATGGGCCAGATGATGACGGGTTTGCTTTAAGTCGAGCTGATGAGAGGTTTCGTACCAAATGTCACGGTAATGCGTCAGATCGAGTGTCTTTTTATTTTGTTGATGGGTTATCTTGAGTTTAAAATCGTCGATTACTTTGCCCAGATGGTGATAATGAATACCGGCTTGCTGAAGCTTTTCCCCTGTTTTTTGCGGGTTGTCTACCTGGATAACCAGGGCGGGGCTTTCACTGAATAAAATTTTAATCAGGTCGTCCTCTTCAAAATCATCCAGTTGAATGTCCATGCCATGATCGCAATTGGCAAAATTCATTTCCAGCAGCGTTGTGATGAGTCCTCCGGCCGATACATCGTGGCCGGCCAGTACTTCATTGTTTTTGATAAGCTGCTGTACAGTATTGAATACCCGTTTAAAATAGCTGAGGTCAGTAATGTCGGGGGCGTCGTTTCCGAGCTTGTTTAAGGTTTGTGCAAAACCGGATCCGCCCAGTTCAAAATGATCATTTGTAAATCCAATATATATAAGGTGTGTACCCGATACAGGGTTTAGCACCGGAGAAACCGATTTTTTAATGTCCGATACCGGACCGGCGGCGCTGATGATAAGTGTTCCCGGGGCGAAAACGGTTTTTCCGTCAGGATACTTTTGCGTCATCGATAACGAGTCTTTTCCGGTAGGAATAGGGATGCCCAGCGCAATGGCGCAATCGCTGGCAGCTTTTACAGCGGCATATAAACGCGCATTTTCGCCTTCTTGTCGAGCCGGCCACATCCAGTTGGCACTAAGCGAAACGCCACTAAGACCGCCTTCAATGGGTGCCCAAATCAGGTTGGTTAATGCTTCGGCAATGGCTAAGCGAGAGGCTTTTTCAGCATCAATAAGGGCCACTGCAGGCGCATGTCCAATGGCAGTAGCCATCCCTTTTTCCCCTTCAAAGTCGAGGGCCATGACCCCCACATTATTTAAGGGAAGTTGTAAGGGGCCTGCACATTGTTGCATGGCCACACGTCCGCCCACCGACCGGTCTACTTTATTGGTGAGCCAATCTTTACAAGCAACCGATTCAAGACGCAAAACATCAAACAGATACTCATCGAAATGGTGTAGATCGTAATGAATTGCCGCATAAGATTGTTGTTGCGTGGTGTCGGTTAAAACGGTTTTGGGAGGCTTCCCAAACAGATATTCCAATTTTAAATCTACCGGGCAGCTTTGGTCGTTATTTTTAACCAGCAGGCGTTTGTCTGATTTTACTTCACCCACTTCATAAAGGGGAGAGCGTTCGCGGGCTGCCACCTTTTTTAGTTTGGGCAGTGCTTGTTTTTTGATGACCAATCCCATGCGTTCCTGCGATTCGTTTCCCAGAATCTCTTTAAACGACAGGGTAGGATCACCCAATGGGAGCCGGTCGATGTTGATTTGAGCACCGGTTTCTTCCACCAATTCCGATAAGCTGTTTAAATGTCCTCCTGCTCCGTGATCGTGAATGGATATGATGGGATTTTCCTTTTCTTCGGTCATGGCCCGGATGGCGTTGGCTACCCGTTTTTGCATTTCGGGGTTGGCACGTTGCACTGCATTCAGCTCGGTTCCTTGTCCGTATTCGCCGGTGGCTACCGACGATACGGCACCTCCTCCCATGCCAATCCGGTAATTATCACCTCCTAACACGACAATCACATCACCTTCCTGAGGGACCTCTTTGATACTGTCGCGGCGATTAGCATAACCGATGCCGCCAGCCATCATGATTACCTTGTCGTAGGCATAAATTTTATTGTTTTCTTCATGTTCAAAGGTAAACAGACTTCCATTAATCAGGGGTTGTCCAAATTTATTACCAAAATCCGAGGCGCCATTGGAAGCTTTTATCAGGATGTCGGAGGGGCTGTGATAGAGCCAGTTTCGCGATTTAATTCTGTTTTTCCACTC
>CBETNY010000373.1:0-2588 GCA_965537275.1 uncultured bacterium
TGATTTCATTCATCCCGATGACCGTGAGAGCGTCAACCGGGCGTACCTCAATTCGCTCGATACGAAGCAAGCGTATGATGTGGTTCACCGGATTGTTTTAAAATCGGGTGAAGTAAAATGGGTACACGAAAAATGCCATACCTCCTATGATGCGTCCGGTAAGGCCTTGTTGTCGATGGGTACCGTTTTGGATATTACCGAAATAAAGCAGGCCGAAACAGCCTTAATACAAAGCCGGCAACGTTTTGAACACCTTTTTCAGGATTCCCCGGTTCCCTTGTGGGAGGAGGATTTTACTGAATTAACAGCATGGTTGGAGGGGCTTAAAAAGCAGGGGGTTACCGATTTAAACAGCTACCTCAACCAACATTCCGATGAATTGGATGCCGTTGCCCGGAAGGTAAAAGTACTGGATGTCAACCGGGCCGCCCTCGAAATGTATCAGGCAAAAACAAAAGAAGAGTTATTGGGGAGCTTGGATAAAACCTTTACAAACCGTTCGTTTTTTGTTTTTAAAGAGATTCTGTTGTCGTTGTTCCGTGGAGAATCCGGTTTTGAGGCCGAGTCGGAGGTGAAGACCCTACAGGGTGAAACGCGGTTTGTAAAATTGAAAACAAGGGTGGCGCCATTTTCTACAAAAGGGCACCATGCTTTTGTGGCCACTACCGACATTACGGCCTTGAAAAAGGTGGAGCGTGAAATAATAAAGAGCAAAGCCTATTTCCAAAGCATTTATGATGCAAGTACCGATGCCATTTTTATTCATGATGGTGAAACCGGAATGATTCTGGATGTGAATAGCGCCATGTGTCAAATGTTTGGCTATGAAAAAGAGGAAGTGTTGTTCAAAAAATTAGGATCCTTTAGTGCGGGGAAGTCTCCTTATTCAGAAACAGAAGCCAGGGCATGGATTCAGCAATCGCGAAAGCAACCGGTTACTTTTGAATGGCGGGCACGCCATAAAGCGGGGCATCTTTTTTGGGTAGAGGTCAGAATTCGTTTTGCCAACATTGGTGGGCAGGAGCGTTATATTGCCATGGTTAGGAATATTGAAGACCGGAAGAAAGCGGAGGCTGAGGTTAAGAAATTGTCATTGGTGGTGGAGCAAAATACCGCACTGGTGGTGATGGCAGATACTTCCGGGAGAATTACCTATGTGAATCCCCGGTTTTGTCAGGTTACAGGATACACCAAAGAGGAGGTGTTGGGTGAAAATCCGCGGTTTTTGAAATCGGGCGACAAAAGTCAGCAGGAATATCAACAACTTTGGGATACGATTCTTTCGGGAAATACCTGGCGAGGTGAGTTTCTCAATAAGAAGAAAGATGGCACCCTCTATTATGAATTGGCATCCATTTTTCCATTGTACGATGAATTGGGCGAGCTTATCAATTTTGTGGCCATCAAGGAGGAAATTACGCAGCGTAAGCAGGCCGAGCTGGCTGTTCATCAGGCCAAAGCCCGACTGGAGGTGCTGCATAATCTGGATAAATCCATCCTCGAAAGTGAGTCGGTTGATTCCATTGCAGGGGAAGCCCTGCGGCGACTTGAAAAATTGAGTGATGCCAAACGAATGACCATTGCATTGGTCAGTGAACAAAAAGATTGGGCCCATGTTTATTCCATTGGGATGCTCTCGGATGAAATTGGGTCTGGAATGAAGGTGCCTGCCGCCGATGCATTTCCCAACCTTCGAAGGCTACAGGCAGGAAAGGTAGTTGAAATAAAGCGACTTGATGCTTTGAAAAATAAAGGAGAATCGCTGAAGTGCTTGATGGAGGAAGGTATCGGTAGTATCTTAAGCATTCCCATCAAAATAGGGAACAGGTTGCTTGGTAGTTTAAATATGGCTTTTGGAAATCCCGAGGCATTCTCAACGGAGGAGATCGAATTGGGGAAAGAGGTTGCTGATACACTGGCCATTGCCTTCGAGCAAAATCGAATGACTCAAAACCTGCAAAAGCATGCCGTTGAGTTAGAGAAGCGTTTGAAAGAGTTGAAAAGTATTCATGATTTGGGAAGGCAACTGGGTAAAAATGCTGATACTACCCGTATGGCGCAGGTTATTGTGGATGAGGTATCAAAGCATCTGCAACCTGATATTACTTTATTATATCTTAAGCAGGAAAATCAATTGCGGTTGTTGGCTTCGGCCAATCACCCGGTTCATTTTTCCTTTTTGGGAGAGAAGTTACATCCGGTGGGAGAATGTCTTTGCGGTGCGGCTGCACAGCATACAAAGCCAATTTATTCGGTAGATATTCATAAAGATTTGCGTTGCACCATGAATAATTGTAAAAATGCAGGTATTCAATCCTTTGCCGGGATACCGCTCGTGGCCGAAGAAGAAGTGATTGGGGTATTGGGTCTTGGGTTTGTTGAAACGCAAAATTTTGATATGATGCGCTCGTTTATTGAAACCATGGCCTCCGAAACAGCCATGGGCTTGCAAAATATATTGCTGCTGGAAGCTTTGCGGAAGCATGAGGCCGAGTTGGAAAAAACAGTGGCCAAACGAACCAACGAATTACTGGTTGCCAACAAGGAACTCGAATCGTTTGCCTATTCGGTTTCGCACGATTTAAGGG
>CBETNY010000374.1:0-2568 GCA_965537275.1 uncultured bacterium
ATCCTGAGGAGAATCAATATGCCCGTCATTGACGACCAAAGTAAATACAAAGGGTGTTGATGTTTTAACAATAGGTGCCACAAACCAGGCTGAATCACCTTCTTTATTCAGATAGACACTGTTGGGTCCTGACCATTTATAAGTCAACGAATCACCATCGGCATCATACGAGGAAGAACCGTCAAGATAAACCGTATCTCCATCAAATACCGGGGAAGTGTGTTTTTGTAAAATGGCAACAGGAGATGAATTAAAATTCATGATATGAATATATGCCGTATCCGGTTCGGAAAAAAGTTGCCCGTCACTTACCCTGACATAAACTTCAAATGTGGTATCATGATCGACCATGGGAGCGCCAATTCTAACATCCATAGCGGTAGAATCAAAAAATCCTATTCCGCTACCATCCTGTGCCCACCAGTGGAACCTGAGCGAATCACCATCCGGATCGTAACTATAATGTCCTTCCACATAGGTAGAATCTCCTTCATCTACTTGAATCTGATCCATATCAATCCAGGCAATGGGACGGTGATTAATATTTTCCACCGTAATCAACACGGTGTCAACGGTGGAGTTCACCAAGCCATCGTTCACTTTAAGTCCAAAGGAAAAAGTGGTGGTTTGATCGACATCCGGGGCTTTAAAAGCGGGGGTAGCACTCGTAGAGTCTGTCAAATGAATGCCTCCGGGTGCTAACCATAAATAAGTAAGCGGATCTCCATCCGGATCAGAAGAAGCCGAACCATCCAAATGAACAGAATCACTTTCAGCTACCGTTTGATTGGGGCCGGCATCAGCTACCGGTGCATGGTTGGTAGGAATGACGGTGATGATTACCTCATCGGCTACCGGGTCACTTTGATGGTCGGTCACAGTCAGCATGAAATGTATATGCAAGGTATCCATGCTGTTGGGAGCAATAAATGTGGGATTTACCGTGCTGGAGTTGTTGAGTATAATTCCCTGTGGTGCTAACCATGCGTAACTGAGGGCATCATGATCGGGATCCATGGAAGCAGAACCGTCAAGTTGAACCGTATCTTTGGAGTAGACAGTTTGGTTGGGCCCCGCATCGGCAACCGGCTGGTGGTTTACCGAGCCGTCTTTGTTGGCAAGCCAAAAGGTAATTCCCGAGAATGAGCTTTCAGAGGATTGAAATATGCCTTGTTCCGCTTTGACATTTTTCAGGTTAATAAAATGAAACTCACGGGTCATTTTATCAATATATTCCTTATGATAGCCACCTATACCGAAAAAAGAAGCATAAGTGCAACTGTCATCACAATTTTCCAAAATGTACATAGAAGCAGCAACGATAACTTTGTTGGTGTCTTCAAGGTAAAACCGGAGTTTGGCCGGAAATAAAGAAATTCCCATCTTATGCGAATAGTCCTCGTCCCTACCAACGGCAGCAGAAGGGGGCCACGTATCATCCGCAGGATTAGGATAGTCAATATGAAAATGGATATTGCTCTCCTCCCACGAAACCGTATCACCAATCCATTCCTGAGGTGCTGTGCTGAAAGTAAGTTCCACTTTCTGCGTACCGCCTAAATCAGGGAGTACCATGGCACTGACTTTCCATGTTTTTTGGGTCGTTCCATCGGGTGACGTAACCACAAATTGAACGGTGTCGCTAAAATCATGAACTCTTTCCGGAAGGGGAACGATAGAAGCCCCCGGAGTAATCTGATAATCGCTGACGGATAAATTGGAGGGGTCGGTACCATAGGGCAAAAAGCCCGTTACTTTTTTTGTGTCGTCCGAAAGACTTGTTTGGTGGCTTTCGCCTGAAAATGACCACGAATCGATATTGGCAGCCTCATCATTTTTGACCGTAATTTCGCAGGAGGCCGTGAAATTGCCATCGTCGGTTGTTACGGTAACCGTTGCCACACCGTCGTGTGAGGCGCTCACTTGGCCATCATTGTAAACCGTTACAATAGAGCTGTTTGATGATGTCCAACTTACTGTCTGATTGGTGGCGTTGGAGGGACTTATGGTAGCTGTTAATTGTGCCGATTCATAGAGATTAAGGATCAAGGTGGTTTTGTTGAGGCTGACCCCGGTAACGGCTACCTGGGCATCCAGATTTTGTAGGGTTATCCCCAGCAAAAAGCTTAGAATAGCGAAGAATTGAGTAAATGTTTTCATAAAATAGATCTTTTTAAGATGAGATGATAGATAAGCACTTTGAAAATTATTTTATTAGGGTTCCCATTTTTTTCATCATCTTGAAGGTCTGTTGCAGCTCTTCGTCGGTGATATCCGGTTTTCCTTTTTTCATCATTTTTTTAAAATCGGCAAACGACATGTTTTTCAATTTTTCGAGTTGTTGTTTGTCATCGTTTGTCATTTTCAAATCAGCGCCGCCCAATCCCATGTCCATTCCCTGGGGCATGTTTTGTTCCATTTTTATTCCGGCCGGAGGTTCAAAATCGGAAGCTGCAAAGGATTTCCCCGTCTGGATTGATGTGGCTTCTTCAACGGTTCCAATTCCCATGATTGTGGATTCTGATTTCAGTGGGATGGCTTTCCATAACAGCATGGTGGTCTTCCCCA
>CBETNY010000375.1:0-2566 GCA_965537275.1 uncultured bacterium
GTTGCCAACAAGGAACTCGAATCGTTTGCCTATTCGGTTTCGCACGATTTAAGGGCACCTTTGCGCGCCATCTCGGGCTTTTCAGAAATCATTATGGAAACACATCGTGATTCGATGGATGAAGAGGCCCTTAAATTGTTTCAATATATTCGCGAATCGGCCACCAACATGTCACAGCTGATTCTTGATTTGTTGAAATTTTCCAGGTTGATCCAATCTAAAGGGAAACGCGAAAGCGTTGATTTGAAACAGTTGCTTAACGAAACTATCCGGAATCTGGATGAGGAAATGAAAGCGCAGAAAGCTAAAATTGAGTTGCCCGATACGTTTCCGGCTTTAAACAGCGATCACACCCTTTTAAATCAGATCTTACAAAACCTGATTCAAAATGCCATTACCTATCATAAGCCGGGTGAACCGCCGTTGATTCAAATTCAGTTTGATGAAACCGAAAAAACAGTTACCCTGGCGGTTCGCGATCATGGTATCGGTATTGCCAAGGTACATCAGCAAAAAATATTTGAGGTGTTTCAACGGTTACATAAACAGGATGATTATCCCGGCACCGGCATCGGCCTGGCATTGGTAAAAAAAGCGGTTTCAAAATTGGGAGGTCGCATTTGGCTTGAATCGGTTCCGGATGAAGGGACCACCTTTTTTGTGGAGCTTCCCAAGGAATAAGAGATTGTTTTTGCATGTAAATCGGGGTTCATTCCTATTTTGATGCGCTGGTAATCGTTATTCACTTTTTCAATGTCATTTCGACCGTAGGGAGAAATCCCCTCAGCAAGAACCTGCTCATCAGGGGATTTCTCCTCATTTCATTCGTCGAAATGACAGGACTGTTCCGGGGAGATTTCTCAGTCGTACCTCCTTCGAAATGACAGGTTTATTTATGAGGGATTTTCAACTCCAAACTTCACCCACCGCGAGTCTGACGCGGATTCGGTGCGTGGCTACTCGTGATAAAACTTCACGCACCAAAGAAATAAATAATCGATTGAAAACAAGGCACGAGTCCCTGCGCTATAGGCTTGGCTTCAGACTCGCGCTAAAGGTGTTTCAATGAAAAATATTGGCTATCGTACAACTCCGGAGGAGTTGTACCCTACACGAAATATTTCCACAGGAACCACCTGTGGCTATTGTTGTTTAATCCCTTCGGGATTTATCCCGGCACATCAAAATAAATACTTTGTGCGCCTTCGTGAAAACCCTTCGAGCGCCTTTGTGGTAAAAGATTGGATGAAGTTTAGAGTGCCTGGAGTTTGGAGTGCATAGAATAAGGTGCAAGGCCACTTCCCCGGGCGCTGCGCATTTGAGTCGGCCTGATGGCTACCAGGTTTCTTCTCCCAGTTGTTTTTTTAGCTTGCGGACCTCTTCACGCAACTCTTTAATTCGAAATTCACGGTTGATAAACACATCGTTGTACCGGGTAAGTTCGAGGTTTTTTCGCTTCAGGTTTTGGTTGACTTTCTCCAGCTCGCTTGTGCGTTCTTTGACGAGTTCTTCAAGCTTTTTACGGTGTTTCTCTAACTCTTTTTCGATGGCTTTTCGTTCGGTGATGTCCCGGTCTATTGCCAGGATAAAATCTCTCCCTCCGATAGTTACTTTTTGGGCTGATATTTCAATAGTGAAAACCGTGCCGTCTTTTTTTTGATGTTTCGATTCAAACAAAACGGACTTTCCCTCCATGACTTGTTGGATCATGGCAGCTACTTTGGGATTTTCTTTATTGGCCATTAATATTTGCATGGAAGCACCGGTTAACTCTGCTTTGGTGTATTGGTGTAAACGGCAAGCGGTTTCGTTGAGGTCGTGAATGAGTGGCGGTTTTAATCCTTGCGGTTCCAGTAAGAACATTGCATCGGAGGCATGGTTAAAAATGAGACTAAACCTTTGTTCGTTTTCTTTCAGCGCCTGTTGCAGGTGCAATAGTTCAGTAATGTCTCGAGAAATCATCAACAGATAAAGCTTTCCTTTTATTTTAACCTTTTGTACCGATAATAAACTGTCCACCAATCGGCCATCTTTCACTTTGAAACGGGCAGAATAGTTGGTGAGCATCTTTTCCTTTGTTAGTTTTTTTAGCATATGTTCACGTTGGGCTTCATTTTCCCATATCTGAATTTCGCGGGTCGATTTCCCGATGACCTCATGGCGTTGGTAGCCGGTGGCATTTATAAAACCCTGGTTTACATCCATGTAATAACCATCCATGGTAGTGAGCGTCATCGGGTCGAGGCTGTTGTCAAAAGCAACCCTGAATTTTTCTTCACTTTCTTTGAGGGCTTTTTGTGCTTCAAGTAGTTGTGTCATATCGCGCGCCACGTGCAACAGATAGATTTTGTTATCAATTGTTACTTTTTGGAGGTTACTCGAGGTGGTAATGATGTTCCCTTGTTTCACCTTAAAATGTAAAGTGGCATTGAGTAAATAGCCGTTTTTTTTAATTTGTTGTAAGGCATTTTTACGGTCATTGGGGTCAGGCCAAATATTTAATTCGTTGGCGGTTTTGCCGATGGCTTCACTACGTTTATATCCGGTAATGGTTTCGAAACCCCGG
>CBETNY010000376.1:0-2565 GCA_965537275.1 uncultured bacterium
CACGTCAGACTCGCGATGCTTGACTCTAGACACTCCAAACTCCAGGCACTCCAAACTTTCAATCTATTGTTTATTTCTATGGTTCGTTTTGTATCTTTGCATCCAATTTCTCGAACCATGAGCCAGGCAAACATTCGTATTAAAAATAAACGTGCGGGCAGGGAATATTTCCTGCTGGAAAAATATGTGGCAGGCATCGTACTTACGGGAACCGAAATTAAATCGATTCGTAACGGAAAGGCCAACCTGTCGGATGCCTATTGTGTTTTTGAAAACGGCGAACTATTTGTCAGGGCCATGCACATTGCTGAATACAGTTTTGGTAGCTATAACAACCACATTGCCAAGCGCGACCGCAAACTGCTGCTCAATGCACGTGAACTTAAAAAGCTCAGTACAAAAATCAAGGAAAAAGGATTTACGCTGGTTCCAACCACCTTATTTATCAACGACCGGGGCTTGGCCAAACTGGAAATAGCCCTTGCCCGCGGTAAGCATTACTACGACAAACGCGAAGATTTAAAGAAAAGAGACACCCAGCGCGAAATCGACCGGCACATGAAAAGATAATCAGGATGAACCACACGCATCCCCAATTTTTCATTTTCAGGGCCCTACCCTACTTCATTCCCCGCTCTTTTTTAATGGTTTCGTAAGCTTCGTTTACCTTTTGGAACTTTTCTTCGGCCGCTTTTTTTATCTCATCACCCAAATGGCTCACCTTATCGGGATGGTATCGTTTGGCCATTTCGCGATAAGCCAATTTCACTTCCTCATCAGTGGCTGTAGATGCAACTCCCAAAATGCGGTATGCATTTTCGGTATCTTTCACAAACATCGCCTTAATGGACTGAAAATCGGGTGAACTTAAACCCATGGCAGCGGCGATATTCTCAATCAGGTTCACTTCAACGGGGTCGGCTTTTCCATCGGCCAGGGCAATTCCAAACAGATAATGCATCAATTGCAAACGGGCCGAATAATCCATATAACGTCCAATCTGTCGACTGACATCCAACACGTTAAAATCCTTTTTCAGGATTTCGCCCAACATTTTAATGTACTGTTTGGCTGCTTCCTGACCAAAATTGCGGATATAAAATTGCTTCACATAGTCGAGTTCCGATTTTCGCACACTCCCATCAGCTTTCATTATGGCTGCAGTAAGCACCAGCAGGCTAACGTTAAAATCACCGGTTTGGGTGGGCATCCCTTTTCGATAGGTTTGCCCGGCACCCGGTTGGGCCCCTTGAAACATGGAGCCTAACATAAAGCCAAGAATACCGCCAATGGGCCCGCCAAAAGCCCAACCCAGGCCCCCGCCAACCCACTTGGCATAATTTGCATTGTTTGCTTGTTTCCTGTTGGCCGACTGCGACGGATCGTAGGGGCCGCTATCCGCATTTTGAGCCGATTGACTTCTCTTTCCTGCTCCCGTAGCGGGTTGTTGCCATTTCATAAAAAAATACAAAGCTGCTCCTATCAATAGAAGAAGTAACAAATAGCTCATTCCTGATTCTGTTTTAAATTAATGTATTCTTTGGCAGATTTAGTCCACCATATATTCTTTCTCTTCAAACGAAATCCCCAAAGTCTCGAGCTCTTTTAAGATGGGTTCGTACATCTGCTTGTCCACGGGTCGATGAATACCCACCATGTTGATTTTGCCGGTAGCCAACAGTTTGGTGGCAATTGCCAGGGGCAACCCTACCGTTCGAGCCATCGCCGTTTCCTGCTGGTCTTCTCCGATAATTGCCATCGCCGAGACAATCATCTTATTATCGTTTCCAAGATGATATTTGAATTCGTGTTGCATGATCAGCATATCCTTATCCTCGGGATCGAGTTTCCACTTTTCTTCCAGCAATTTCTGCATAATTTGCGCAGGGGTAGCATTTTTCAGGCCAATTTTGCGTTTATCGAAAATACCCAGCCATTTCAACTTTTCAAACACCACCGGGTCGGCAGCATTTTCGCAATAATCCTGCAATTTAATTTCTACCGGAACATTGGGTTCGTATTGCATAAAAGAATTGATAAAATCGCGGTAGGTCATATTTTCAGAATCCTCGATGCGATAAGTATCATCGGTGGCTCCCAATTGAACAAACACATTCCATGCTTTGGCAAATCCGGGACGGCGTAACGTACCTCGAAACATGGTGGGGATATCTTTCAGCCCGTAAATTTCACGATAGCTCAACGAATCGCGGTTAGCATAAGCCTCAAAATCGCCATATTGCAAAATTTTCCGCTTTAAAATCCGGTCGAATAAGCGATAATAAGGAATATATTTATACCGTCCCTGCTGGATATATTGCGACACGCCATGGCCCGCAAGCACTACATTACGCGGATTCCAGGTTAATTTATAATTCCAGGGATTGTTGTCGTATTCAGGGGCAACCAACCCTCCGGTGAACGAGTAAAACGAATGAATGGTTCCGCCCTTTTCCTTTATCCGGTCGATCACCCGCATGGCCGACATATGGTCGATGCCGGGGTCAACACCAAGCTCCATCAGGATGGGAACACCCGCTTTCCTGGCAACCTCATCGTAGGCTT
>CBETNY010000377.1:0-2561 GCA_965537275.1 uncultured bacterium
GACTCGTGATAAGTCTTTACGATACAACGGAAAACTTTAATAGAATGAAAAATGGCACGAGTCGCTTCGCTTTGGGCCTTGCTTCAGACTCGCGCCAAAGGGTTGAAAAAAACCATTTGACGCGGAGAAACATTTCAATTCTAAAAGATAAATCGTAGTTTTGTTTTAGAAAAAATATTCATTTTAATAACATCATCATGAAAGCAATCAAATTTATTACCCTTGCCGTTTTCTGGCTTTTTTTTGGCGGTATTTCTTTTGCGCAAAGTACAAATCAGACTTTTCAGCTGAACGACCTTCAAAAGCTTAACCGTATTTCAACTCCGGCCATTTCACCGGATGGAAAAACCATTGCCGTTGTGGTTTCCAAACCCGATTGGAAAACCGATAAAAACAAGCAGGTGCTGAAGTTGATTAGGGTTTCCGATGCTGTTTCCCGCGACCTGACTTTTAATAGGGAGGGCTTATCCAATGTATGCTGGTCGCCCGACGGTAATCGGCTGGCTTTTATTGCTAAAGATGAGAAAAGTAAAAAATCACAGATTTTTGTCATGCCCATGAATGGTGGCGATGCGGTTCGTATTACAAATTCCAAAACAGGGGTTGACGAATTCAGCTGGAGTCCCGATGGCCAAAAGATTGCCTTTGTGGCCCAGGATACCATTCCCAATCCCAAAGCCGTCAAACATCATGAAGATGCTTTCCGCGTAAGCGATAATAACTTTCTCGTACGTAAGATTCCGCAACCGTGGCATATCTGGATGGTCTCTGCGCATGGTGGAAAAGCAAAGCGTCTTACAAAAGGAAGCTGGAGTTTGCAAACCGACCAGGGTTCCATGAGCCGTCTGGCATGGGCAAAAAACGGAAAATCCATTGTGTTTCAGCAATTCCCGGATGTGTGGGAAGGCAATGCCTATACTTCGGTTTTGGCCAAGGTGGATACTGCCGGGAAGAAGGTTACCACGTTGGTTGCCGCTGCGGGCTCAGGCGATCCTGCTTTTTCTCCCAACGGGAACCAACTTGCCTTTATGCGTGCTCGTGGAGGCGATTTGAACAACGGTCAGGCGGTTTACGTTAAAACCGGAGAAAAAATCACTGACGCCACCGCCGGATTGGCTCGGAATATAAATAATTTTCGCTGGCTGCCCGATGGGACTCTGCTTTTGAGCGGTTACAAAGGCACAAAATCTGTTTTTTGGATTCAGCCTGTGAACGCACAAGCCAGCCTTCTCGATTTGGGTGAAGTAAATCCCTCATGGGGAATTTCGGTATCGAAAGATGGACTGGTTGCTTTTACTGCCAGTACTTCCCTACATCCACAGGAGTTGTATGTTTATAAAAAGGGAATGGATAAGCCACGTCAGCTCACGCATCTGAATGCTTTTACCGATAAGCTTTCGTTGGGTAATGCGGTCGCAATAAACTGGAAATTGGGCAAATTTCATGAAGACGGGGTGCTCACTTATCCGCCGGATTTCCAAAAAGGGAAAAAGGTTCCTTTGGTTTTGTTAATTCATGGCGGCCCCGAAAGTGCATCCATACTCTCTTTTTCACCGCTGGCCCAACTGCTTGCAGCCAAAGGTTTTCTGGTGTTTCAGCCCAACTATCGCGGAAGCACCAATCTGGGTGATGCATACCAGCATGCTATTTATCGCAATACGGGTAAAGGCCCCGGACAGGATGTAATGGCCGGGTTGAAGAAGCTCATTTCCATGGGAATGGTTGATGAAAGTAATATTGGTGTGACGGGCTGGTCCTATGGTGGTTACATGACCTCCTGGCTTATCGGTAATTATCCCGATGTTTGGAAAGCAGCGGTTTCGGGCGCGGCACTCAACGACTGGGTGGCCGATTATACGGTTTCCTATTATCAAAAAGGCGATTTGTATTTCTTTGGTGGTTCGCCCTGGGTGAAAAGTCATTGGAAAATCTGGCGCGAACAATCGCCAATTGCTTATGCTACCCGTGTAAAAGCACCCACTTTGATTATGGGCGATGTGGGTGATCCCAACGTGCCGCTGATGAATGGTTACCAGCTGTTTCATGCTCTCCGTGATAATGGAGTTACCGTGGAGTTTTGGGCTTATCCGGTGGATACCCATTTTCCGCATGATATTGTCCGTTCAACGGATGTGTATCGTCGTTGGGTGGACTGGATGGTGAAATATTTGAAATAGGAGTAGTTTATTGCGGACTGCAATACTGCTTGATGACGGGATAGGCATCGGTGATGCCCAATTCGCCTGCTTTACTCAAATCTTTACAGGCCAGTTTGTTTTCTTTTAAATAAAGCAAAATCAAGGCGCGGTTGTAATAGGCTTCTGCCATTTTGGGCTCCAGAGCAATGGCTTTTGAATAATCATCAATGGCACGCTGATATTTTTTTAACCGTAATTTCAAGTTGGCGGTGTTGTAATAAACAAAGGCCAAGCCGGGATGGAGGCGTTCTGCTTTGGCGTAGTCATCCAAACTTTCTTTGTGACTGGGGGGAGGTACGGCCTGTGCCGCCTTCTTATATTGAAAATTACTTCGGCTGATACCGATGGCCCTGTTGTATGTTT
>CBETNY010000378.1:0-2540 GCA_965537275.1 uncultured bacterium
ACCGGTGACAATGGTAAAACGTGGACCAAAACCGGAGAATTTCCCGGTGTACCCAAATATACCCCGGTAAGTGATGTTTTCCCTTCCAATTTTGACGAACAGGTAATCTTTGCCTCCTTCAGCGGCATCAAAAGCGATGATTTCAATCCTTACCTTTTTAAAAGTACCGACAAAGGAAAAACATGGGTCTCCATTGTGGGTGACCTTCCCAAAGAGACGGTGCATACCATCGCCCAGGATCCGGTCAATAAAAATTTACTCTTTGCGGGTACGGAATTTGGGTTTTATTTTAGTCTGAATGGCGGTCAGCACTGGATCAAATTAGGTGCCGGACTACCCGATGTGGCTGTACGCGATATTGCCATCCAGGAGCGCGAAAAAGACCTGATTATTGCCACCTTTGGCCGTGGATTTTATATTTTGGACGACTATTCCGCTTTACGCGAACTTTCGGCCGACAAGTTAAAAAACAGCCCGGCATTGCTCTTCCCCGTAAGGGATGCTTTGATGTACATTGAGCAGAATACGCGTTACGGAACAGGATCGGCCTATTTCCTGGCTCCCAATCCACCCTTTGGAGCCACCTTCACCTATTATGTAAAAGAGGTGCCTCAAACGCTCAAACAGATGCGCCTCAAAAAGGAAAAAGCATTGTTTAAAAAAGGGATGCCCATTCCGCAGCCCACCAAAGAGCAACTTGAAAAAGAAAAACATGAAACCGGTCCCTATTTTGTCTTTACCATAAAAGATAAAAACGGAACAGTTGTTCGGAAGCTGTACAAAAGTGCGAAAAAAGGCATTCACCGTGCCACCTGGGATTTACGGTATATGAATCCCTCACCGGTAAGATTGCGCAAAGGGAAGTTTAACCCCCTGAGCAATGGCTCCGACGGCATGCTGGCCCTTCCGGGAAATTATACCGTCACCCTGTCCCTGTTCCACAACGGAACCTTAAAAACGCTTGCCGGTCCGGTGACCTTTACGGCCAAGGTGCTGAACAATACCACCCTTCCTGCCAAAGACAGGAGTGAGCTCAACGCCTTTTTCGATCAGATATCCGACGTGTGGCGCGTAGCCAGCGGTGCCGAGAAATATCTGAACAGCCTGAACAGCAAGACTGATTATGTACGTCAGGCCATTCAAATATCCAACCAATCCACACTGGCAATGAAAAATGAAGCGGAAGCCGTGAAAGAAGAAATTGACAACATCGATTTCGTCTTAAACGGAACGCCTGCCAAAGCCAGCTTCGAGGAAGTTCCCCCGGCTCCCATGGCCCTGCTCAAACGACTCAACGAGGCCGTGTATACCTCCTGGCAGTCCACCTCATCGCCCACATCAACACAAAAAATGAACATCAGGATTGTGAAAGATGAGCTCCCGGGTGTTTTAGAACGTATTCAGAAAGTTGATCAACGACTCAAAGCACTCGAAAAGCAACTGGATGCCATCAAAGCACCTTACACGCCCGGGCGATTACCCAAATTATAATCCCGGTTAACGGATGTATTCAAAACCCCTTCGGAATTCCGGAGGGGTTTTTTGTTACATTTGTCACCAAAATTCAGAAAATCATGTCGGTAAAAATTTGTGTATTTTGTGGTTCCAGCATGGGCCGGGATAAGGTGTACCGGGAAACGGCACGTGAAGTGGCCGGTTTTTTTGTACAAAACAACATCAGCCTGGTGTATGGCGGTGCCAAAGTCGGATTGATGAAAATCCTGGCTGACACCCTGCTCGAAAACAGTAAAGAGGTGATTGGGGTCATGCCCGGATTGTTGGTGGATAAGGAGGTGGCCCACGAAGGACTGACGGAATTTTTTGAAGTCAACACCATGGCCGAACGCAAAGCCAAAATGATCGAACTTTCCGATGGCTTTATTGCCCTTCCGGGCGGATTCGGAACCCTTGATGAACTTTCTGAAATATTGATATACAATCAATTACGTATCGATGACAAACCTTTGGGATTGTTGAATGTGAAGGGCTATTTCAATCCGTTGTTACGCTTTTTTGATCATGCGGTGCAGGAAGGTTTTGTAAGGGCCGAGCATCGCGACAATTTGATGATTTCGGACAACATCCGCACCTTAGTGGAAAAAATGCAAGCCTACCGGCCTGTATCCATGGGCAAATGGATTGAAGATATTCAGGTGGAAAGCCGGTTAAAGTAGGGTCTGAATAAATTCAGCATCTAAAGTTGAGCCATCCCCTCAGCAAAAACCCGTGTCATTTCGACCGCAGGGAGAAATCCCCTCAGATAGCACCTGCTTATCAGGAGATTTCTCCTCACTTCGCTCGTCGGAATGACAACTTCTTGTGAAGGAGATTTCTCAGTCGTGCCTCCTTCGGAAAGGCATACTCTTGCCGGGGGAATGACCCGTGTTCTCCGGCAATTAAAATATCTTCATTCATCCTGTAAAACTGACCGCACATTTTTTTATTTTTGTTAAAAATCAATTTCATGCCCGTTATCAACCTATTTCAGAAAAAGCAGAAACAATTGGCGGTACTCATTGATCCCGATAAACTCACGGAAG
>CBETNY010000379.1:0-2530 GCA_965537275.1 uncultured bacterium
GATCTACGACCAAAATTTCAGGCTGGGGAAACTTATTTTTATCCGCGAAAAGTATCTTGATTTTATAAATAATAATTAACTATTATTGCAGCCATAAAAATCAATTCCTGTGAAAAAAATTACCCTTAACCTTGTAGATCTGCTTCAACACGCGGGTCTTTCGTCCGGCTGGGCATCCAACCTGGGTGAAATTGCCATGTTTCTTGTTTTATCTCTTTTGTCGTATGTGGCATACCGGATCACATGGTATTTGTTTAAAAGGCTGTTTATTCCTATCATCCAGAAGTCGAACAACAAGTTTGACGACCTTCTGCTCAAACACGCCTTCTTTAAAAAGATATCCTTTTTGGTTCCGGCATTGTTGCTTTACTATTTAAGCAAAGACACCTTACTTCACATCCCATTTCTGGTTGCCTTGATTGAAGGGTTATTGGAGATTTCGTTTGTGATTATTGCCGTGTTAATCATCGACAGTTTATTATCGACCATAAACGATTTTTACAACCGGTTTGATATTTCGAAGGATCATCCCATTCAAAGTTTAATTCAAATTTTGAAGATTATCGTCTATTTTGTTGCCTTCTTATTTATCCTGGGCACCTTACTGCAGCGCGATCTCTCCTCGCTTTTTATCAGTTTGGGTACATTATCGGCGGTACTGATGTTAATTTTTAAAGATCCTATTTTAGGATTTGTGGGCGGATTACAGCTCATATTCAACAAGATGATTCGAATTGGCGATTGGATTAGTGTACCAAAACATCATGCCGACGGGGTGGTTCTCGAAATCACCTTAACGACCGTAAAGGTCCAAAACTGGGACAAAACCATTACCACACTTCCGACTTACAGTTTAATAGCCGATTCGTTTCAAAACTGGCGGGGGATGGAAGAATCGGGAGGAAGACGAATCAAACGATCCATCAATCTGGATATGGACAGTGTTCATTTTGTTCAACCCGACGAACTGGAAAAATACCGTAAAATTAAAGTATTAAAACCCTATTTGGATGAAAAAGAAAAGGAGATTGAGGCCTACAACAAAACCTTTAATCCCGATCCGTCCGTCATCATTAATGGGAGACGACAAACCAATCTTGGGATATTCAGAGCCTATTTGAAAGCCTATTTGAAAAACCGCAGCGATTTGCGTGACGACATGACTTTTTTGGTACGGCAGCTTCCGCCCAGCGAAAAAGGTTTACCCATCGAGATTTATGTTTTCACCAAAACCACCGCCTGGAATGAATATGAAGATATTCAAGCTGATATTTTTGACCATATACTGGCAGCCGTACCGGTTTTTAACCTAAGAATTTATCAATTTCCCAAAAGCGGAGATTTTGCCAAAATTATGCAACCAGCCCAGAACTAAGATTTGTTGGGTTGATGTTTCCAACGTTTGTGCGACCAAAGCCAGTCTTCCGGCTTTTTACGGATTACTTCCTCCAATTTACGGGCATACCGGGCAGTAATTTCACCTTTGGCCAGTGAATTTGGATCGTTGGTAATCTGCGAAAGTTCCAGTTCGTAATAACCCCGTCGAACCCGCTGAACATCTATGAAAACAACGGGTAAATTATATTTCCTGGCGTACGTTTCAATGCCATGCAAAAAAGCGGTGGATCTACCCAAAAAATCAACCCAATAGGAGCGGCTCAGATTGGATGGACTTTGGTCACCAATCAAAGCAAACAGGGTGGGTTTTAATTTAAAGTCCTCAAACACCTTTGCAGTATCCATGATAGGCTGAGTAATCACGCCGGTGCTTTCGCGCTTTTTCCGCATATAGGCATCGATAAATTTATTTTTCAGAGGCTTGTACAACGCCAAAATGTTGAAAACTGATATTTGTAAAGTAAGGAAATACGCACCCCATTCCCAATTTCCATAATGCCCGGTCGCCATAATAAACGATTGTTGCTTATTTGCATAATTTTTTAAAAACTCAGGATTAATGACTTTATACCTTTTCACTTGTTTTGAAGGAGTAAAACTAAAGCCCTTCACACTTTCTAAAAAAATATCGGCAAGGTTGCGATAGCTAAGATGCACCAGCCGCCTGATTTCAGACTCATTCTTTTCGGGAAAGGCCATACGCAGGTTGGAGATCATCACTGATCGCCGGTAGCCAATGATATGATGTAACAAAAATGCAAAGCCATCTGAAAGCAAATAAATCAAACGAAAGGGCATCAAGCGAAATATGAAAACCATCACCCTAAAAAATAAAGCAGAAATAATTTGCATAAGACCGTGAATTATATCATGAAGCTGTTTAAAATTAAAAGTCAGTAGACCAAATAAAAATGCTAAAAATCAGACAATAAATACCTATAATCCCCTTTTGGAAGGGACGAAGGGGCAGGTTAATTAAAAAATTATTTATTGTCTGATTTTTAGTTATATACATACCAATAAAATAATTGAACTTTAAACAAGTTTCATAAAAGAAATAATAAAACAGGCGCTATTCGGGAACCCTGTCAACCGGCCTGCCTTAGCCAATAAGGCATTCTTTTATAACGGT
>CBETNY010000380.1:0-2525 GCA_965537275.1 uncultured bacterium
GCCTAAAGTTTGGAGTGCCTAGAATTTGGAGTGCCTAAAGTTAGATTTAGAAACCACTTAGTGCGCCTTCGTGGTAAAAAACTAACGACATCAGAATTTAAAAGCTCATTCCCATTTTAACACGCTGATGATCGTGAATCACTCCGTTTAACGATTCGACAGAGTCTCAAAACGGTAACCTCTTTTGGAAAAATATTCCAGAAATCGCGGTAAAACAACCAGCAGGTTTTTTTCGGCTTTTTTACTATCGTGAAAAACCACAATATCACCGGGCCCTGTTTTTTCGGTTGCCCGTTGCAAACATTTATCAGGACTCAACCTTTGGTCGTAATCGTACGTGATCACCGACCACATCACCAACTGATATTGTTTTTTCAACTGTTTTATCTGCGAAATTTTCATCTTCCCGTAAGGAGGACGAAAAAAAGTGGCATTCACCAGCGCCTGACAAGCTTCCACATCCCGAAAATAGACATCGTTTGGAGTTTGCCATCCCTTTAGATGATGAAAAGTGTGGTTCGCC
The DNA here is from genome assembly GCA_965537275.1 of uncultured bacterium. Taxonomy (GTDB): domain Bacteria; phylum Bacteroidota; class Bacteroidia; order Bacteroidales; family F082; genus Sulfidibacterium. Next base: position 524 of record CBETNY010000380.1, read on the forward strand.
GCCACATGACCTGCATCCGCCATTTGGCGAAAGATATCAGGATATTTTTGCACATTATTGCCCACACAAAAAAAAGTGGCTTTTGCATCATAATCAGCCAGAATATTCAATACTTTTGGGGTGATTTCCGGATGCGGGCCATCATCGAACGTGAGGTAGATAATTTTGGAAGTAACCTTCACTTTCCAAAGGAGTTGCGGAAAAAGATGATGAAATATTTTAGGTGTTTGAATTTGCATTTGCGCACAAAGATAAGGCCTTCACGGAAAAAACAGATAATCACACATAAAAATAAAAAAAAATGAAACGACTGGTATTGCTCAGACATGGCGAAAGTGTCTGGAACAAAGAAAATCGATTTACCGGCTGGACAGATGTTCCACTTTCGGAACAAGGGATGGCTGAAGCCAAAAAAGCGGGACAAACCTTAAAAAAAGAGGGTTTTCAGTTTCGGGTAGCTTACACCTCTTACCTTACACGCGCCATCAAAACCTTATGGCTGGCACTGGAAGAGATGGGGCTGATGTGGATTGAGGAGCGCAAAAGCTGGCGTCTTAACGAAAAACATTACGGCAATCTGCAAGGATTGAACAAAGTGGAAACCGCCAAAAAATTCGGTGATGAAAAAGTACTCATCTGGCGTCGCAGTTTTGATGTTCCGCCCGATCCGTTGAGCCACGACGACGAACGGAATCCACGTTTTGATCCTCGTTATGCCGAGCTCACACCCGAAGAACTTCCTTTGACCGAATCGTTAAAAGAGGTGATTGAGCGTTTGCTGCCATACTGGGAAAGCGACATCAAACCTGCACTGGAAGAGCAGGGCGATCTGCTGGTTGCCGCCCATGGCAACAGTCTGCGTGCTTTGGTGATGCATCTGAAGGGAATGAGCAAAGAAGAAATCCTGAAATTCAACATCCCCACCGGGGTTCCGTATGTATTTGAATTTGATGATGAGATGAATTTTGTGAAAGATTACTTTTTGGGTGATCCGGAAGAGGTGAAAAAACTCATGGAAAAGGTAGCCAATCAGGCAAAAGCCAAATAATCCATACCCAACACAACCTGTCAAAAGGCGTAAAGCGGGATCCATTTCTCACTTTACGCCTTTGTTTTTTTCATCTTCGCGAAAGCGTACAACAGTTTCATTTATCAAATTTATTACCTTTGGCAATCATATTCCAACATCCATAACTATGGCAAAAACCTGGGTAATCCCTGACATTCACGGTTGTGCAAGCACATTAGATGTTTTACTGCGCGACCACATTAAACCCACCAAACAGGATCACCTAATTTTTTTGGGCGATTACATTGATCGTGGCCCCAACAGCAAAGGGGTGATCGACATCATCATGGAATTGGAAGAAAAAGGATATCAAATTACAGCCCTAAAAGGAAACCATGAAGAGTCGTGTATCCAGGCCTGGGAGGATGACAGCAAACGGAAGGGCTTTTTGGGATACCGTGCCAAATCGAGGCTACAAAAGGAGTGGGAATCCTACGGCGGGAAAGAGACTTTAGAAAGTTTCGATGCGGTATGGGCCCATGAAATTCCTGTAAAATACATCGATTGGTTTAAATCGTTAAAGTATTTTATTGAACTTGACCAATTTATTGCGGTACATGCCGGGTTAAATTTTAAGGTGGACGACCCCTTTAGCGACACCCGCGCCATGATGTGGATTAGAGATTATGAAATCATCCCCGAAAAGATTCAAAACAAAAGAATCATCCATGGCCACGTACCGGTAAACCTTGAATTTATCGACTTGTCAATCAAATCAAGTTCATACCGTTTTATCGATTTGGACAATGGAATTTACATGACGCAAAAGGCCGGCTATGGTAATTTGGTGGCATTGGAGTTGACAAGCATGAATTATAAAATCCAGTCGGTGGTGGATGAAATCAATTATGCCGGCCGCATATAAGACTGAGTATTCTCCTTTTTTAAGAGTCCATCCGGCTACCTACAAAATTTTTATTCCGGATAATTTTG
>CBETNY010000381.1:0-2521 GCA_965537275.1 uncultured bacterium
ATCCATCTTTCCAATCTATCTTTTTCCCCTCGTTGTATGTCCGGCCATAATACGAAATCCCGACTTCGTAAATTCTAATGTTCGGGACACGGGCAATTTTTGCCGTCACTTCAGGTTCAAAGCCGAAGCGTTTTTCTTTCAGCAAAAGCGATTTCAAATGTTCGGCGCGGAACAGCTTGTAACACGATTCCATGTCGGTAAGGTTCAGGTTGGTAAACATATTCGACAAAGTTGTCAGCAATTTATTACCCAGCGAATGCCAGAAAAACAGAATCCGGTGGGGTTGACCACCAGCAAATCGCGAGCCATAAACAACATCGGCAAAACCTTCTAGTACCGGTTGCAACAAGCGGGCATATTCACGCGGGTCGTATTCCGTATCCGCATCCTGAATCACAATGTAATCGCCGGTAGCTTCCTCAATTCCGCGATGGATGGCTGCTCCTTTTCCGAGGTTTTCTTTCTGACTGATTAAACGAATATTTTCATCCGGAAAACGCGCCATAAATTTCTCTACAATCTGCGGGGTTCCATCCGTGGAGGCATCATTGACCACCAACACCTCTTTATTTAATTTCTCATCGAGTGTAACAGCCATGATTTTCCCCAAAATTAATTCGATGGTTTGCGCTTCGTTGTACGCAGGAATGATGATGGATAAAGTTTGTGACATATAAGGTTTTTTGGAAACAGAATAACAAAGATATAAAACCAGACGGGAAATCAGGGTCTGTTTTGGTTTTCCAATGGTTTGCTATACAAATCTTGCTTTTTCGAAACAAACAATTGTAAAAGCGCCTCATGGTTTTGAGGATTTACAAAGATATATTTTTTATCAACCGAATAGCGGCTTGTATCACCGAAAAACTTGTGTATAGTACGCTTGTACAGCGCTTTATTGTTTTTTTCAAGATAGAGATAAACCGGTTTATTGGAGGCAACAATGCTATCCGGAAGAAACCCATTCCCCCAATCCCTTATTGAATTATCCCAGGTAAAATATTGAAAGGTATTTGGATAAAGTTTGTTGAGCTTTGCCCTTCGGTGAGGTAAGTTTTTGCCCCCCATACTGAAACAATACATGATGGCATATTCCTGAAACGGGCATCCGTAATCCTGGCTGACAATGATTTTATAACTGTCGTGAGGAAGCGTTTTGATATAATCACGGGTTTTCTTTCTGGCCGTTACCTGCTGATCCACGCTTTGTGAAACAATCCGCATGTAAGGAATTTCCTGTTTTATTTGATACCCGATAACCAGAATAACAAGCAGGCTACTTGCATAATAAACGATTTTCATTTTGAAGAAATCGGAAAGATACTTTGCAATAAGCACCAACAAAAAAGGGAAAAACAACAGCGCCGAAATAAAATATCGCATTTCGAAATGCTTTGCCGTAATAAAAACCACTCCGGCAATGGAAAGGATCATTCCCCAACCAATCCGTCTTTTTGTTTTATTTGACTGTCTCCAGTAACCGGCAATGATGACGACAACAAACAGTAAAATCGTGTAGAAAAAGATTGCATTTTGCGCAAAGAGGGTTTCCATATTTTTCAAGAATAATGGAAAATTTATGATCGTTTGACTGCCACTTTCATAGGTTCCGTTATGCATAAACAAGCTGAGCATCCAATGCCAGAACCTGTTGAATTGGAACAAAACCGGTGGGGAAAGAACAAGAAAAAAGAGGATGGTAAAAAACAGATAGTTTAGTTTTGGTTTTATACCTTTCAGAAGGAACAAGGGAAGTACAATCCAGGGTAAAAAGGTCATTTTAAGTGAAAGGCCCATCGCCATTGCCAAAGCAAGAGATAAGGTTTTTGTTTTTTCTGCCATGGCAGACCCATAAAGCTCCCGCAAAAGGAGAACCTGCAACATCATGACAGGAATAACAAACAGCATTTCGACATAGATGCGACCAGTAAGGTCATACCAAATATTTAAAAGAAAAGGAGCCGTTTGCAACGCCAGGGCAAAGACGATATTTCCGGTAATTTGAAAAGAGGCTTTTCCCACCTTTAAAAGAACTATCCCAACAATCATGATAATGACCAAATTAACCACCGAAAGATAAAGGTCGGAATGGTAAATAACATCTTCAAAATAGGGCAGATTGTGCGGTCTGAAAAAATAGACTATCCTGAAAATAAGGGCCATCAGCAGGTGTAACACGGATGCCGGCTGGTCGATGTTGGCACCGGTAAATTTTCCGAGTGAAACACTTAACCCGCTTACAAAATGAATGTATTCCGGATCTATGTTGCGCAAAGACAAATCACCGAATATCTGCCGGAAATAAAACCCCATCAAAAGATACAAGGCAGGAATAATATAGATCAACCAGGTAAGGTACGCTGTTCGACCTGTGGATTTCAGCATGTTTTTTCGATGGTTCATCAACAGTAGATTTAAACTAAGAAAGAGTCAATAAAGAATAAAACTTATCCTTGTGAGTAATTTTAATTTTCAACAGGCTCCCATGATGATGACAAAAAGAACTGCGGTTTTCATCGTG
>CBETNY010000382.1:0-2513 GCA_965537275.1 uncultured bacterium
AAATTCCAAACAAAGGTATTGATTCCCTGTTTTGTACCAAGTACCCCACGGCGGACCCTGGTCGTATCCTGATAAAAAGGACTTTTGTTTTGAAGGGTTCTTCCCCGTACATCCGTTTTGTTGGAGAAATGAGCAATGGTATCGCCTTTAGGGGTCAAAAAAACAAGGTTGATGGAAGTTTTGGGGTCAGGTTTCCGGTCTAAGTAATAGAAGACTTCCAAGCCGTTTTTGGGGTTTTCGCCCAAAGCTATTCCGGCACGGTGAAAACTGGCTCCGTGCATCAAATAGGTTGGTTCGGGTTTGAACAAAAAGGGCTGTCCGGGTTTAAATTTTGTAATCATTTGACGGAGAATTTCCAGGTGGTCAAAAATCCAGAAACTTCTTCCGTGTGTGGCCAATACCAGATCGTTTTCTCTCTCCTGAATGGCCATGTCGCGAATGGGGACGTGAGGCAGGTTCAGCTGAAACGGCTGCCAGTTTAATCCGCCATCCAATGAAATGTATAAACCGCGCAGTGTGCCGGCAAAAAGTAATTCTGGAACCCGGTTGTCTTGCCGAATCACAAAAATCGATTCGTCTTGCGGTAAACCATGGGCAATGGATGTCCAGTGTTTGCCATAATCGTTTGTTTTAAATACGTAAGGCTTGAAATCATCCTGCCGGTATCGGCGACCGGTGATGAAAGCAGATCCGGCATCAAAATGAGAAGCCTCTATGTTGCTGATGGTGGTCCATTTGGGTAAATGTTTTGGGGTTACGTTTTTCCAGTGTTTGCCGCCATCGGTGGTGAGCTGAATCAAACCATCGTCGGTGCCTGCCCACAAAATTCCTTCTTTGATGGGTGATTCGCTGAGCGAAAACACGGTGTTGTAATATTCTACGGATGTATTGTCTTTGGTGATGGGCCCTCCCGAAGCGATCTGTTTGCTGCTGTCATTTCGTGTCAAATCAGGGCTGATACGTATCCAGCTTTCTCCCTCATTGTTGCTTTTGTAGACGTATTGCGAAGCGACATACAAGGCGTGTTGCCCATGCTTCGAAAGCAGTATGGGGTAAGTCCACTGAAAGCGGTCACGTAAGTTTTTTGCACCATGTCCCATGGGATTGTCAGGCCAAACAGCAATACTTCTACGCTGGCCGGTGTGTCTGTCGTACCGGCTCAGGGCACCGTCGTAGCCCCCTCCAAAGGTAACACCCGGATGCTGTAAATCGGGCACGACAAATCCGCTTTCACCTCCTGCTGCAGGCCACCAATCTTTCTCTCCGATACCAAACCCGTTGGTGCGGCTGACAATTTCCACCGTCGAATTGTCTTGCTGTGCACCGTAGATATGGTAGGGAAATTGGTTGTCAACGGCTACATGATAAAATTGTGCGGTTGGTTGGTTGTTCTCTGACGACCAGCTTTTTCCGCCATCATAACTGACGGATGCACCTCCGTCGTTACCAACAATCAGGGTGGCAGGATTTTGAGGGTTAATCCATAAAACGTGGTTGTCACCATGGGGAGTGCGCAAGGCATGAAAAGTGTTTCCCCCGTCAACCGATTTAAAGAGTCCTGATACCTGAGGGGCATACACCACATTTTCATTCCGGGGGTCTGCATAAAGCATCCCGAAATACCATGCCCGTTGGGTTAATTCCGATTGATGATTGTGTCTCTTCCAACTTAATCCGCCATCATCCGAGCGGAAAATGCCGCCATTTTGTGCTTCAATAAAAGCATAAATTCTATCAGAATTGGCTCCGGAAACAGCAATGCTTATTTTTCCCAAAATACCCTTGGGCAATCCGGGACGTTTTGAAATGTTTTGCCATGTTTGTCCTCCATCGGTCGATTGATACAGGCCGCTTCCTTTTCCGCCACTGGAAAAAATCCAGGGTTTGCGATAGGTTTCCCACATGCCGGCAAACAAAATTCTCGGGTTGTTGGGATCCATGGCGATGTCTGATGCGCCGGTGTTTTCATCTACATAAAGTACCTTTTTCCAACTTTTTCCACCGTCCTCCGAGCGGAAAATGCCCCGTTCGGGATTGCTCCCGAAAACATGTCCCAAAGCAGCAACAAAAACCCTGTCGGGGTTGTGTGGGTCGACTACGATATCGCTAATCAAATGTGTTTTAGCAAGTCCCATGGCGCTCCATGTTTTGCCGCCGTCTTCCGATTTGTAAATGCCATCACCGGTGGCCATATTTCCACGGATAAACGATTCACCCATGCCCGCATAAATAACATTGGGGTCGGAAGGGGCTACGCACAAGGCTCCCACATTTCCCGATTTTAAAACTGTGTCGGCGATGGGTATCCATTGGCTTCCTCCGGTAGTGGTTTTCCACAGACCACCTCCTGTGCTGCCAAAGTAAAAAGTTAAGGGTTGCTGCGGGTGACCGGCAACGGCTACCGAACGGCCCCCTCTAAATGGCCCGATGTTTCGGAATCGGAGGGCGCTGAATGTGTTTTTGACAGAGGTTGAAGGTCTTGCCTGGCGTTGCCTGTTTTGGCCATAAAAAGG
>CBETNY010000383.1:0-2505 GCA_965537275.1 uncultured bacterium
GTTTCGAATCAGATTGAGCGACGGCTTATCATTGGCAGAAATCTCAATCCGGTCAATTTGAGCCGTATCGACTGCCACCAACGTCTCTTTTAAGGTGCTGTTGCTGCGATCGGTATATTTCATGATCAGCCATACCGCCAATAAAGCGATAAAAACAATCCACAACAGTTTTGAATTCTTTTTACTTAACATAATCTTCCTCCATTCTTTTTAAACGTTGATTTCTATTATGTTGGGTACGGAATAATCCGTATAGGATAACCAGCAAAACCGGAAGCAGGAAATTCAGCCATTTCAGAAACAGCTTGGTACTTTCACTGATTTGTTTTAGCGGCCTTGCGGTGATAATTTTCGTTCGCAGGTTTATCAGTCCGGTATCATCTGACAGCCAATCCACGGCATTGACCATAAAGTTTACATTGTCGGGGGTAATGGCTCGCTGCTGCCCATTCGGACCGGCATTTTGTGCAAAATCGCCATCGCTAATCAGCACAATTTTTCCTGTTTTGGCTTTGTTAGGACTTTCCAAAATACCGGCCACCACCAAAGCATGATCGGGAAAATCAGATTTCACCCACCTTTTGTTCACATTAAAAAACAGGGGGGCATTCATTTTTGCTGACAATTTGGAGCTAAATGCCAGCGGAATAAACTGCCGGCTACTATCACCCGTATAACGAATGGGACTGGCAAATTGTAAAGACAACTCTTCAAGTCCTTTGGTGATGGGATGATTGGCAAAATGCGTGATAATTGGCAGATAAGGAAATTGAATCTGGGTAGTCATGGTAAAGCCGCCGTTTTGTTGGGTAAGGCCTACCGAATTACACTGCGCATCCACCACAAACGCAGGAGAAACTTCCACTCCCTTTTTGCTTAACCATTTTTCGAGACCCGTATTAACAGCACTTCCCATGGCGGTTTTAAAATCACCTTCCACCCGGTTTATGGCAATAAACAGATTGCCGCCGTGATGAAGGTAATCATCCAGCATATTTAGTTGCTGTTTTCCAAAAGTATCTTTTGGCGCATTGATTACCAATGTTTTATAATCATACAGATTTTTCAGGCTATCCGTAAGTTCCACCGGATTAACCCGATACAACACCTGAAGTTCTTTTAAAACCGAAGGAAAAGCATTCAATTTCGGTTCGCCCTGCCCCTGAACAAAACCAATCAGGGCTTTGTTTTTCACACTTAACTTTTTAATGGCGGTAGAGAGGGCATACTCGATGCTACTCTTGGGATTGACAAACGGAATGACCTCGGAGGCCGTTCCTTTTTGAATTTTCGCTCCCATAAATACACGCTGTTGTTTTACCTGGTCTTTTTCGCGGGCATTAAAAAGAACCGGCTGGATACCTGCTTTCAGGGCCTCTCGCTCAATTTTTTTGTTTTTGTTCGGATTAACAAATTTATACACCACCTTGCCATGCGACAAGCGGTTGTATTCGATGAGCATATCCTTAAAATCGTTTTTTATTTTTTCCAGATCGGGAGCAAGATCTTTGGTAAAATAGGCTGTGATGGTAACGGGTTGATCCAGTTGCTTTAATATATTTTTGGTAGTTTGGCTCAGGGAATATTGACCATCCTTGGTGACATCGATCCGGAAAAACCATTGATCTGAAATAACGGCTATCAGAATAAAAATGGCTACCAATAATAGTAATGGAATTGTATTGGTTTGTTTTTTCATGGGTTTGCTATTTTAAATCTTCGTCTATTTCTATACAATACCTTGTCTGTTATGCTTTACTTTTTTAGCCTGTCCATTTCGGGGCGTTTTAGTATTCAGGCGTTCATTGAGCCATCCACTCAAGAATACCGGCGCTTGATAAGCATGCTTTCGGAGAGTACCAACCCAAGCGTAATAAACAGCAGAAAATAGATGATATCTCTCGAATCGATTAACCCCCGGGCCATGGAATCGAAATGGGTATTCATGCTCAGGTAATTGAGCCAATGCCCTAAAGTTCCCGGAAGATTGCTTCCAATCATCTGAAAAATAATTTGAAAGAAAATCCCGATAAACACGGTAATCAGATAACTAACGATGGAATTTTTAGTTAAGCTGCTGGTAAAAAGTCCGAGACTAATGTACATGGCACTAAACAAGATAAGTACCAAATAACCGCTCAACACCTGACCATGGTCGATATCACCCAGACGAGCTACCGTGATGTAATAGGGCAACGTGAGCGCCAGGGCAATGATAATCAACACCAGGGGTGCCAGAAATTTCCCGACTACGATTTGCCAATCGCTCAGCGGTTTGGTAAGTAAAAGCTCCAGGGTTCCCGAGCGATTTTCTTCTGATAGCAGGTGCATGGTAAGTGCCGGAATAATGAAAAAGAGTGTCCAGTAAGCCACGCTGAAAAAAACCTGCAAACTGGCCTGTTTAATGTAGAAAATATCGCTTCCATAAATCCAGGTAAAGAAACCCGTAAAACCCAGGAAGAGAACCAGCAGCACATAGGCCATCAGCGAGTCAAAATAGGCTTT
>CBETNY010000384.1:0-2502 GCA_965537275.1 uncultured bacterium
GGAGTAGATGAAAACGATTCATGCCATAGGCTTATTGGTTTTGATGCTCATCGTTTCTGCGTGTAGCACCCATCACCCCGAGGTAAACGACCAACCATTGCCTGCAAAATGGACATTTCGAATGGCAACCGATTCGGTGTGGTATCCTGCGGAGGTACCCGGTACGGTGCATACCGATTTGTTGAAAAATCATCTTATTGAGGATCCTTTTTATGGGACTAATGAAGCCAAACAGCAATGGATTGGCAAAAAAAACTGGGTTTATCAAGCCCATTTTGATGTGGATGAAAACACCTTTCGTAAGAAACATATTGCACTAATATTTAAGGGTTTGGATACTTATGCCGAAGTCCGTTTGAACGGACAACCTATTTTACATGCCGATAACATGTTCAGAACGTGGACGGTAGAGATAAAGAAACTGGTCCGGCGAAAAGGAAATACAATGACTGTGTTGTTTCGTTCGCCAATGAGTGTCAACAAAAGGCGTGTAGCAAACCTGCCCTATACTTTACCGGCCGACAACGACCGGTCGCCGGTGAAGGTGAGTGTGTTTACCCGTAAAGCTCCCTATCAGTTTGGATGGGATTGGGGCCCGCGTTTTGTTACTTGCGGCATCTGGCGTCCGGTGGTGCTCAGGGCGTGGGAGGATGCCAAAATTGATGATTTTCAGATTTTGCAGCAGCATGTTTCAGATAGCCTTGCTGTTTTGAACGCACTTACGGAGGTGTATGCCGACACCAATATGCCAGTCAGTCTGCAACTTTATAATGGTGAAAACCGGGTAGCCAATCGAGATGTTCAGCTACACAAGGGGAAGAACCGGATAAAAATGAAGCTATCCATACCTCATCCAAAACTATGGTGGAGCAACGGATTGGGTGATGCCCACCTGTATCGTTTTTCCATTCATTTGCGAAATCAGGGTTCCATGATTGATAAAAAAAGTACACGGTTTGGCATTCGTACCCTTGAAATCATCCAAAAACCTGATTCCGCCGGAAAAAGTTTTTATATAAAACTGAATGGGGTTCCGGTATTTATGAAGGGAGCCAACTACATTCCCCAGGATAATTTTTTGCCCCGCAAACAAACAAAGGCTTACAAAAAACTTCTTCAAGATGCCAAACGGAGTCACATGAATATGATTCGAGTATGGGGAGGAGGGACTTATGAACGGGATGAATTTTATGATTTGTGTGATGAATATGGTTTGCTGGTGTGGCAGGATTTTATGTTTGCGTGCAGTTTTTATCCCGGTGATTCCGGTTTTTTGGCGAATGTAAAACAGGAAGCTATCCAAAATGTGAAACGCTTGCGCAATCATCCTTCACTGGCTTTGTGGTGCGGAAATAATGAAGTGCGTGTGGCTTGGGAACGTTGGGGTTATCAAAAAAAATACCACTACTCAAAATCCGATTCATCAAAAATATTTGGAGATTATTTGAATTTGTTCCATCATCTGTTACCCCGGATTGTTGAAAAATTTGATCCGGGAAGGTTCTATTGGCCTTCGTCGCCCAATTCGGCACCCAAAGGGTGGGACCAGGAAGCAAAAAGCGGCGATATGCACTATTGGGATGTGTGGTGGGGCAGGAAGCCTTTCGGAGCATACCGGGAACATGTGGGGCGATTTATGAGTGAGTACGGTTTCCAGTCGTTGCCGGCTTATGCAAGTATCGCGGCTTTTAGTCCCGATAGTAGCTGGTATCTGATTTCTCCCGTTTTACGGGCCCACAACAAGCATCCGGCGGGTTATGCCATCATCAATCAATATATGCGCCGTAATTTTCGCGAACCGAAAAATTTGAAAGAATATATTTTGGTGAGCCAACTTTTACAGTCCACGGGAATGAAAATAGCCATTGAAGCACACCGCCGGGCCATGCCAAAATGTATGGGAAGCCTCTATTGGCAATTAAACGATTGTTGGCCTGTGGTTTCCTGGTCGGGAATTGATTATTTTGGCCGTTGGAAAGCCTTGCAATACAAGCTCCAACACTTATTTGCACCGGTGTTGGTTTCTCCGGTTTTCACAAATAAAAGGGTGGAAATTTATCTGGTTTCCGATTTGCTAAATCCCGAAAAGGTGTTGTTAAAGGCAACGCTGATGGGTTTCAAAGGAGAGGTGTATTGGCAGAAACAGGAACCTGTCAATATGGAAGCCAATACCAGTAAGCTGGTTTTTTCGACAACCATGGACAGTTTACTCCGTGCTGTGGGCAAAAACAAGGTGTTTCTCCATGTGGAGATTAGGAAAAAGAACCGTTTGCTGGCTGAAAATAATTTGTTCTTTGCTAAAACGAAAGATTTGGTTTTACCAAAACCACAAATTCAATATAAAATTACAAACAGAAACGGCGTCTACGAAATTTCCTTATCCTCCAAAGTATTTGTAAAATATGTGTTCCTTGATTGGCCGGATGATACGGGAGTTTTCTCGGACAATTACTTTTCTCTTTTGCCCCACCGGCCAAAAATTATCCGGGTCCATCTGAAAAA
>CBETNY010000385.1:0-2495 GCA_965537275.1 uncultured bacterium
ATACCCGAACAATAGGATTTCCTTTTAGGTAACAGTGCGGTCCATGTCCTGCCACACGGTAGTAGAGCGTATCGTATCGGCCGTTAATGGCAGATTGCCCCATTGGATAGATGGCCAATTGAACAATTTTCGGCGATTGATGATCTACAATATGAATGCCTTTTTGCAAGAGTGGATTAAGCGGGTTTTGTGTTTTTACATCTCGTATTTCAAAATGTAAATGAGGACCATCCGACCCACCTGTATTTCCGGAATAGGCAATGAGTTCACCTTTTTTAACCGGAAACTGGTTCGGGGCTGGAAAAGTCTCCACCGTATATTGCTCACGCTCATACTGTATCTTACGAACATATCGCTCGATTTTTGGTTGAAACCGTTGCAAATGACCATAGACGCTCATGGTTCCATTGGGATGGGTGATATAGAGCGCCTTGCCATATCCGGTCAACGAAATTTTAATTCTTGAAACATAACCATCTGCCACCGCAAACACTTTTTTTCCTTCTCTACCTCCGGTTTTAATATCGATACCGGCATGAAGGTGGTTACTTCGCAACTCACCAAAAGTACCCGTAAGGTAGAGTGGAAAGTTGAGCGGAGATTGATATTGCTTCTTATTATGAGATTGTCCCCATGCAGCCCCCGCCAACCCATTCAGAACCAACACTACCAATACCAGATAAACAATTTTACTTTTTGAAGCCTTACCTATAACCATGGAAACAAAATAAAGAATAAACAACCGAAATTTAGAAATCACAAAAGTAAAAGTTTCAGTGAAACGAAAAAGAAAAAAAACATGAAACCATTTCCTGACCCACTTTCTTATTGCCCCACCACCTTATTTTATTAAATTTGCATGAATTTTTGAAACAATGGTTTTTGAAAAAGAGAACATGAAACAACTCCTTTTTTCAGTCGTGCTCATAGCATCCCTCATTGCTTTTGAAGGATGTCACAAGGAGCATCAAGTAGCCGACACCCACAAACCATTTATTGTTATAAAAGGGGCTAACCCGATTTACAGCGCCCTCGATGCAACCTATCACGACCCCGGCGCAGAGGCCTTTGATGTTACAGCCTCCGGCGACACCATCGACATCACCCACCAATTAAAAGTTACCGACAACATCAACATCCACAAAAGAGGCACCTACAAAGTGTATTATAATGTAAGTGATGATGCAGGCAACCGGGCGGACGAAAAAATTCGTAATGTTATCATCGAAATCTTTAAATAAAAAGCAAACGCATGCAGGCGGATAAGACACAGAAGAAGAAAAAGATTATTTTTATTATCAACCCAATCTCAGGAACACGTCGCCATCGAAATTTAGATGCTCTTATCGATAAGAACCTGGATAAAACAAAATATCAATACGAAATAAAATACACGCAGTTTGCCGGACACGCGATTCACTTAAGTAAAGAAGCAGTTGAAAAAGGCACCGATATCATTGTTGCGGTGGGTGGAGACGGTTCAATCAACGAAGTGGCTTCACAAATGATTAATACCACCTCAGCGTTGGGAATCATCCCACTGGGATCGGGAAACGGGTTGGCCCGCCACCTGGGCATCCCCAGAATTATCCCCTGGGCCATTAAGCTGATTAACAAAGGAAACATTACTGAAATTGATACCGCTACCGTGAACGGGAAACCTTTTATTAGTATTGCCGGTGTGGGTTTCGATGCTTATGTGGCGAAACTGTTTGCACGAAACAGCCGACGCGGATTTCTTACTTATGCACATATCATTGCAAACAACTACCTTTATTATAAGCCAAAGAAGTACAAACTTTATTTTGAAGATGGCAAAAAGATCAAGACCAAAGCGCTCTTTGTAAGTTTTGCTAATTCAAATCAATTCGGTTTTAATACGGCCATCGCCCCCAATGCCCGATTACGCGATGGTATGCTTGATGTTTGCATTGTTCAAAAACCAAAAATATTCGACCTCCCGATCATCCTCAACTTACTATTGCTCAGGGTAATCGACAAATCTCAATATGTTAAAATCATTCGAACCAATCGCTTTGTAATAAAACAAAAAAGAAACCGGGTGGTCAACATTGATGGAGAAGCCGTGAAAATTGATAAAAAACTAAAAGTAAAAGTCAATCCTCTCTCACTCAAAATAATTATTCCGCAGCATGAAATCAAATAAAAAAAACCATCGAGTGGTTTATTCAACCAATCCCGACTATTCATTTGAAGAAACCAATGAAACGGTGGAAACCTTGCCACCACAACAGCAGCAACTCTATGTTTCACTTGACAAGAAACAGCGAAAGGGAAAAAAGGTAACTTTGGTTACCGGTTTCGTGGGGAATGATGACGATTTAAAAATGTTAGGAAAAACGCTTAAAACCAGCTGTGGGGCAGGCGGATCAAGCAAAGAAGGCATCATTATCATTCAGGGTGACTTCCGCGAAAAAGTAAAAAGCATCCTTGAAAAGAAGGGGTATAAAGTAAAACTCGCAGGAGGATAATAT
>CBETNY010000386.1:0-2485 GCA_965537275.1 uncultured bacterium
TTACCGGGATATCAAAAAAAGAGGTCAGTACCGGAGGAATCAATTCAATGGCAGTTTCTTTTTTCAACCGTAAAAACGATTTAAAACGAACCAACTTATCGTTGTAATTCAATCGGGCCTGTTCTACTGTAGCATCGGCTTTAAGAAAATTAAGCTGAAGCTGAAGTAATTCATTTTCAGCAATTTTTCCCAAATTAAACCGGCCTTTGGCAATTTGATAAAGCGTGTCGTAATTATGATAATTCTTAAAAGCAATTTCCTGCTCGATTTGTGCCGAAAGCAGCGAAAAGAAATAGTCGATGGCTTTGATGGCAATTGCCTCATTGTCTTCCATGAATTTCCTTTTGGCTTGCTGGTATTTTAACGGTTCAATCTGTTTTTCCCATTTGTATGGGTTATAGGTGAAAAGCGGTTGACTCAACCCCACACGAACCATGTTGCCCAGATACTGATGGCTGGTGGTGGTTCCAACATAGTTGTCGAGTCGTTGTAAATCCGAATTGAGGAAAACGGTTCCACCGGTGAGCCCGATTTTTTGATTCAATGAAAGACCGGCACTATAGTTGGTGAGACTCTGCGAAGTGTAAACCGTTGTGCCGTCCTGCGATGCAATCGGGTTGATGCTTCGATTGATGGACGGCAGGGTGGCATTAAAGCTTACTTGCGGCAGGTAATTGGCTTTAAAACTACGATAGCTCCAATAACTTTTCAGGAATCGGTTTTTGGCAATGAGGGCATCGGGCGATTGCTCCTGTGCAATACGGATGACATCCTGCAGCGTGTATTTTTTTGTGGTTTGAGCAGACAGGAAGCCTGTACTTAACATGATGAATGCCAGAAATATGATTTTTTTTGAATAGATATTCATGGTTCGGTCTGTTTTGACGAAAGTTAGAGCATACGACAAATATAATTTATTTCTCTTTCTTTTTCCGGTAGAATAAATAATAAACCAGAGGCGCAAAATATAAACTGGCAAAAGTCCCTACAAATAATGCTCCGATTACCGAGAGTGCCAAAGGTAATTGTAAATCCACACCAAGGCCTTTGAAAAATAATAGGGGAATTAAACAATAAAATGGTTCGAGCGTCCGCTCGGACCATTCATTATTTAATGAATTCGATGTCAATCAAACCTTTTATACCAGCGTAATCTCTGGCACTACTGTAAAGGAAATCTTCCGGTTCATCCACAAATCCCGCTTTCACCGGATTCTCATGAATGTAATTCAATTTTTGCTCAAGCAAAAAATTGGAATCAAGCAACAGGGGATGATTATGCTGTTGCCAGAACTGAAAACTGTTGTTATGTTTATTTTTTGTTCCAGCTTCTCTCAATATTTTCAATATCCAATGTTTTCTGCTTTCAGTAGGGTTTTCGGTAATTAACTTTTTTAACGTTGAGGAAGTAAAACTTTTCATATCACGCATGATATTGCTTAATTCTTCTTTCTCACTGGAAATAATCATGTGCACATGATTTGTCATGATGCACCAGGCAAATATTCTGAGTCCTTTGTTTTTTATGCAATAATTCCAACTGTCGAGTAACACCTTCCTGTAAATATCGCGTGTAAAAACATCGATCCATCCAATCACCGTATAGGTGACGAAATACAGTTCTGTTTTTTCATAGAATTTATAATTTCTACTCATGGGATAACCTTAATTGTTTGTTTATACAAAGTTAAAGAAAAATGCAGTATAGGCTTTGGTTTTGGTCCGAGCGGATGCTCGAACCAGTTGGGGCGGAATATTGTTTATAGGTTTTGGTCCGAGCGGATGCTCGAACCAGCTGGGGTTGTTTATAGGTTTTGGGCTCGGACCATTCATTACATCACAACACAAATCGCCAAATAAGTTTCAGCTGGACAGAAGTATATTTGCTATCCAGTTTTTTGTTTTGGGTGTCATAACCCTGATTGACTACAAAATAGACATTTGCCCCCGGTTTGGGAATCCAATTTATCCGAAAATTAAACAGGATTTCTTCTTCTTCGTTGTTCCATTGGGCATAGGCCGATCCGAATAAATCGGGGTTCATGGCAAAATCGATTCGCGAGCTAAATTCGTTGACTACAAAAGAGCCGGTTCCTAAAGTAATGTTATGTTGCTGAAAGTCGGCACTAAATTTCATGAATCGGTTGGGTTGCCAGGTGAGTTCTCCCGCATAAATGGTTTGTTTTCCGTAATAAAAGCCTCCCCAATTGACAAAAATACCTCCGTAAATTTTTCGCCCGTCGAAAGTACTAAACTGAAGTTCCCAATCGGTAAACCAGTATTCTCCTGTCGGGATAACCACCCCATCATGAATTTCAAAATTTTCTGTCAGGTTTTCCGCTTTTCGCTGAATGTTAAATTCAAAATCTTCCCCACTTCTCAGCTCAAATCCCAATGGTCTGAATTCGGACCAAAACGACTGCAGCTTATGAGTTACATCATCCAGATAATAATTAAAATCAAAAGGCTTAAAAACAAATTGTTG
>CBETNY010000387.1:0-2466 GCA_965537275.1 uncultured bacterium
TATTTATGATCGCTTGAACCATTCTAACGTGTCACCGCATGCCAGCTTCGCATCAGAACTGCTTATGCAGGTGTTCATAAAGTGTGTTGCCCAGTGTAACAAAATTAAATTATGCCCATTGTCTATTGTTCAAAACCGGTACATCCATTCGATTTTAATTTCCGTTTTGTGGTTCCCGGCAATTAAATCCGCACCCGAACCAATCTCGTTGCGGTCGAACCAGGTTGTACGTGCCAATCGCATCCAAAGCTTCATGTTTTTTGCCGGTTTCCATCGGATTAACAGGTACATGCGCGACCCTTTTCCATAATACGAAGGAATACTAAAGGCATATAGCACATCATTTTCATAGGCGTAAATCCGGCTTTCCCAGCCGTCTGTATCAAACAGGGCATAGCGAAAGCTAAATTCCAATGGAAATGAGGAAGGCCGGTATAGAACATCCTGATAAAACAACATGCCTTTTTGCTGACTTCCCGCCAGCTGGACATTCACATACTCCAGCCTGTTTTTCAAAATAAACGGGTCCGATACCGGGTAGGAAACGGAAAATCTGAACGAATAGGTTGGTTTGGTGATGATAGGATCGGTATAATCATACAAACCCCCGCCATTTTCTTGTTTTTCCTTGTAGCGAAACCGCACAATCAGGCTCAGGTTCGACCGGTTGGTATATTGCACTTGCGCCAGGTAGGCCTTTCCCATTGAAGGGGCGTCAACGCGGTATTTTAGCCAGGGAAAGAAATAATAATCGGCATAAGCCGAAAACTGAACATGGCTTGCAACCAATGCTTCGCACCCCAAATAAATCCCCTGTTCATTGTTTGGCCTGCTATTGACCATAAAAGGACTGGCGTAGAGAACATGGTATGATTTGGACAAGTTTCGGTATAGAAGGCTGAGTTGCAGCCGGTCGTTAAGATAGGCATTGATTCCCGTAATGCCGGATATGTTGTGAAATCCATTGCCTGCCAATTCACCGAAAATGAGCAGCTTGTGAAAGGAATACGTAAAATCAACACCTGCGTTTTGTAGGGTGTTTCCCCGGAAATAAAACTGTTGATACGGCTTATCACCAGTCACCAACGGTGGCTTGAAGCGACTTTGATAGTAGGTAATTCCCACTCCAAGGTTTTGGTATGTGGCCGATAAATGTGCACCGAAAAGGGTACTTTGTAAAGCCTTTTTATCGTTTAATTCGTTGATGGTTCGATGGTTTCCCGATTCGGGAAGACTGCTGATGCTTTGATTTCCCAGGCTGTCGGAAACAATCCTGTTGCCGTCGATTTTATGATTGGAATAAAAAAACGTACAGGCTATATTTTGATTGCCCAGTGTGGCGGCTGCCCCTCTGAAGAATCGATTTTCGTTGACCGATGTGCTGGGCCTGATTCCTCTTCCGTAGTATTTTATATTGCATGCTTGAGCCGATTTTCCAAAAGTTAATCCGGACCATAAAGTGAGCCCCTGTCCAAACTCAAGGTGGTAATCACCGATGATGGCTTTTTTCAGAAGCCCTAAATCCGAAACATAAACATAAGCGGAAACAAAATCGGGAAAGGCAGGTCGCTTGCTGTTTAATAATTTCATCACGCTGTCGTTCAGTGTGGTAAAAGGCATGATTTCACCGGCGTCTTTTTCGGCCGTAACGCCCAACCGAAAGTGATTGAAAGCATTGAATCCGTAGCGGATATACACTTTTTCAGGGTTGCCCAGATAGATGGATCCTGGCCGTTTATAAGCTGAATCGCGAGGCGTTTGGTAAGCCAGCGACCGTTCAAAGGGATGTGTTTCCCGGAAAATTAGTTGCTGTTCACCATATTTCAATGCCTTTTTTATGGAAAAATTTGCTGTTTTTCCGGTAGCTTTGGTTTGAATAAATGGAGATAAACGCTTCAACGTATTCGGAGTAATTGACGGGATGTAGGCCAATTCATATTTGCTGAGAATCGGACCGTTTTGCAGGATGTAATTTTTAATGGCCGTCAGTTGAAATTCGTTGATGAGGTGGAGCTCCAATAGGGTGTGTATCTTCGACCCGTTGATGTTAACGGGATGTTTTGCATAGTAAAGATAGTCGCCCGTTAGGTCGGTAAAATCTAAATTGAAATCGCTGTTTTCAGCAATGTTTTCCAGTTGATTTTCCAAAGGCTCGTTTTGCAGCGGATGGATTGTGTCGACGGCTTGTCCAAACAAAAAGCTGCTCCATCCGATGAGCCAGAATAAAAGAATATGTTGAATGATGTAACGCATTTTCAAAAGGTGTACTGCATTGACGCTTGTGGTGAAAATCCCAAAGAAGCATGCATACGCGATGCCATATCCAGCTGCAGATGTCCAAGATGAATGCCCAAACCTAAGGAGAAAATCTCCTGATACGTTCCGCAACCCAGCCGGAATGTAAACCGGTGGTTCATCTCATATTCCACCCCTGAGCGTATGACAATTTGATTGATAAAACTGTTT
>CBETNY010000388.1:0-2450 GCA_965537275.1 uncultured bacterium
GCTCCTGCCAGCATGACCGGTGGGTTAAGCGTGTTGGGACAGGTTCTTGCTTTGCCTTCCGATTTGACACGTTTTGCACAGATGCCCTGGACTTTGGTTACCTATATGTTTTTGCATGAAGGGCTGTTTCATTGGCTGTTCAACATGATTATGCTTTATTTCGGAGGAATTCTTTTCACCGAATATTTGAGCCAAAAGAAACTACTTTGGACCTATTTGCTTGGCGGCATCTCAGGAGCTGTTTTTTATATGTTGGCTTTTAATCTTTTCCCCGTGTTTGCTTCTGTTCGGAATATTTCAGTCGCTTTGGGTGCATCGGCCTCGGTTCTGGCCATCATCATTGCTATTTCGACCTATGTACCTGATTACACCGTACATTTGTTTCTTATCGGAAGATTAAAACTGAAATACCTGGCCATTGCCTTTGTGCTGTTGGATATTTTAAGTATCCAATCGAGTAATCCGGGTGGCCATATTGCCCATTTGGGGGGTGCCTTGTGGGGCTTTTTATATGCATTATCACTGCGTAATGGAAACGATTGGTACCGGATATTGGATACCCTTCAATTTCCCACTCATTGGTTTAAATCAACCCGAAAAGCCCATTTTAGCACCAGCAGACCTGAATCGGGACGCCCCATGAACGATGTGGAATACAATGAACGGAAAGCGGCCAGGCAAGCTGAAATTGATCGAATCCTGGATAAGATTTCAAAATCGGGCTACGGGAGTTTAACTAAAGCTGAAAAAGAACTCCTTTTTCATTCAAGTAAAGAAAATTAAATAACCTTTGGCTCAAAAGCATAAAAATAAAGTCTTTATCCGTTTACTTTGGTGGGTAAACCTTGTATTTGCAGGACTCATTTTACTGGCCAATTTAACCGGCAAAATTGCTCCGGCATCCTTTTCGTTCCTTGCAATTTTAGGATTGGTGTATCCCATCCTGGTGCTATTCCAAATTATTTTCCTTGTTACATGGCTTTTAATCAACAATATACGGTTTCTTTTACCCCTGGCGGTGTTGATTATCAGTTACTCCAACATTCAATTGTTTGTTGGAATGCATTGTAAAAAACAAACGGTTTCGAACCAAAC
The DNA here is from genome assembly GCA_965537275.1 of uncultured bacterium. GTDB lineage: Bacteria > Bacteroidota > Bacteroidia > Bacteroidales > F082 > Sulfidibacterium. Next base: position 1,096 of record CBETNY010000388.1, read on the forward strand.
CATTAACCTGTTCACCTATAATGTGCAGGGATTTTCGTCGGGCATCGTGCATCCATGGGACAAGGCCTTAAAGCAAAGTGTGCTGACCTTTGCCATACACAAAAAACCATCGATTATTTGTTTGCAGGAATATAAATCCAGCGTTCAGATACCTCAAAATTTGAAACAATTTACCCGTGACGGAACCTATTATTTTAAGAATTATTTCGGAGGGGATCATTGGAGAGGTAATGGTCTGTTGCTGGCTTCGCGATATCCCTCGGTCGGACATGGTTTTTTTAACCTTAAAGGAGGACGGATTTTTGCAATTTATGCCGATTTACTCATTGGCAAAACGACCCTGCGCGTGTTTAGCATCCATCTTGAAAGCATCGGATTAAGTTCGCAGGATTTGAAACTACTCGTAACACCTGTATCGGAAAAAGCCATTGATCAAAAAGGGTTATCACATTGGAAAAAAATTTACCGTAAACTGACGCATACTTTTGTGATACACCAAAAACAAATTGAGTTACTTCGCGAGCAAATTAAAAACAGTCCCTACCCGGTAATCATTGCCGGTGACTTTAATGACACCCCTGCCTCCTATGCCTATCACCAAATTTCAAAAGATCTGCATGATGCTTTTATGGATAAAGCATGCCTGTTGCAATCAACATACGCAGGTCCGTTGCCCTTCTTACGAATCGACCATGTGTTTGTACCCAAGCCGTTTTCAACACTTTTTTACCAACGATTCGAAGTGAATTTCTCCGACCATTTTCCACTCATGGTCGGGATAAAATACCGGGAATGAACCAAGCGCTTCATAAGCGCCAAGAATGATTGCCATGATGAAAAGTACGCCTGTCTGCCAAACAAAATAAAACGGGAAAATGAAAAGCAATGTCCATAAGTTACCCAAACAATTCTATTACAATCCAAACACCTTGGATGTTGCCAGAAACCTCATTGGTAAACAACTGGTCACAAAAATTGATGGTAAAGTATGTGGAGGAATCATTGCCGAAACAGAGGCTTATCATGGCGTAACGGACAAAGCTTCACATGCTTATGGCGGACGAAAAACCCCACGTACGGAAGTCATGTTTCATGAAGGGGGCATTGCCTATGTCTATTTTAGCTACGGAATGCATCATTTGTTTAATGTGGTTACCGGTAGGGCGGGCGATCCGAAAGCGGTGCTTGTTCGAGGAATCATCCCCAATCGGGGTATTGATACGATTTTGTATCGTCGCAAGCAAACCCAAATCAATCCAAAACTGGTGAATGGTCCGGCTAAACTGTGTCAGGCGTTGGGCATCAGTTTGGAACACAACAAAATTTCATTGCTGTCGAATATTATTTGGATAGAA
>CBETNY010000389.1:0-2446 GCA_965537275.1 uncultured bacterium
CAAAATACGTTGTTCGCCATCTGGTGCGGTTTTAAACAATTCAATCTTATTTTTATAACCACTGGCGGTCATCTCGCTACTACTAATACCCAATTTATCCATTAAAGCATCATACGCCTCACGAAACAACCGATACACTTTATCTTTCTCATGGAAAGGAACATGTCCGATGGCCGACCAGGCTTTTTGGAATCCTTTTAATGCTTCCACATTTTCCTTTTTATCGGCTTTCACCGTAAAGTTTTTAACGGATTCTATTAAGTCGTACTTTTTCTGAAGATTTTCCTTCTCGTGCTGGTGACTTTGTTTAAAAAATTCAGATTTGCGTTGGAAGAACTCATCGCAGGCGGCCCTGAATCTTTTCCATATTTTATCGGAGTATTTACGCGGCACAGGTCCTATTTCTTTCCATTCTTTTTGCAATTGAATGAGGTCATGGGTAGCCGATTTCCATTCTTCACTGGTTTTTAATGCCTCGGCACGGATACACAAATCCAATTTCCGGTTATAATTTTCGAGCTGTTGGGTTTTTAAATCGGCAAAAAAGCTTCTTTTGGCTGTATAAAACTGATCGAGTGAACTTTTAAAGCGTGCCCACACCTTATCGTTTTCGGCTTTAGGCGCACGTCCTACCGATTTCCATAGTTTCAACAGTTCATTAATTTTATCGGTACCCTTTTGCCAGGCTTTCACCGAATGAAACTCATTTTCAGAAAGATAAGATTCTATTTGATCGCAAAGCGCTTTTTTTGCCGATAAATTTGATTGTTGTTCTTCGTGAAGTTCTTTATAATGCTGACGTCTCCGTTGATTAATTTTGTCGGTGGCTGCCTTGAACCGTTCCCAAACTTCATCTTTTTGTTCACGCGGTACCGGGCCTATTTCGCGCCATTCGTCGTGGTAGGTTTGCAGCAGCTTGAACGAACGCAAAATAGAATCATCCAACAATAACTCCTCGGCCTTCTCACACAAAGCAATTTTCTGCTCCAGGTTCTTTTTCAGGTCAAGGTCACGTAACTCTTTATTTATACGCACCTTATCAAAGAACTGCTCCACCAAAAAGTGGTAATTTTGCCAGAGATTGTTTAATTCACTTACGGGAACTTGTCCCACTTCTTTCCATTTTTCCTGAAGTGCTTTAAACTCGTCGTAGGTTTTTTTCAGGGTTTCTTCCGAATTAATCAGGTTTTTCAACTCTTCCAGAATATCCTGTTTGATCTTCAGATTAGCCAGTTTCTCTTTTTCCAGAATCTCAGAATACTTGGCCTTGTTGTGTTTATAGATAGAAAATGCCTGCTGGAAACGCTGCTCCAGCGGATCGGGAATGTGTTCATACGAATCTTCATCACCCCCATCAGCCACAAAAGCTTGCTTCTTATTTTCAATATCTTCTTTGTTGCGATGATAGAAGGCTACTTTTACGCGGGAAACTTTATTTTTAATCAGGCTGATATCTTTTTCCTGAACCAAATCTTCGAGCATTTCGACCAACTCCTGCTTATTCAATTGTTCATAATCGAGCTCCTCTTCCGGTTCCGACTGCTGAACATTTGCTTTCTCGCGTTTTGATATATCGCGAATCAAACGCAGTATCAATTGTTTTTCGGTTTCATCAATCAGTGAAGCCGCCTTCTTCTTTTTGCCTTTTGATACGGGTTTTGTCTGAGGTTCTTCCTTTTTGGCACCGGGCGTATCGTGCATTAAAAGAACGATTCTGTCTTTTAATTTTTTAGTGATCTGTTTTTTCGGTCGACCCGTTTTTTTCGACTTTTTTTCAACCGGTTTACCATGAATCAGCGATGCGATTTTTTGCTTATCATCGGCCGACAGGGTTTGGGTGGCTTTGGCTTCTTTTACTTCATCCACTGTATCTTTTACAGTTTCAGGCTTCTCCTTCTGTGCCGTTTCAATTTTTTCAGGCTCAGAATTTTGATTCATTTGGTCTTTTGTTTCCATTTTACACATTTTTAATAACATCCGGCATTTCATACGAAGCCGGTAGGAGTATTCATTGCATGCAAAAATAGCAATTTATTAAAAGATTGGCCCTAGAACAGAATAATTTAAACACATTTGGTATAGCGAGGTACACCTATAAAAAAATCAGGCACCTGATTGCAAGTGCCTGATGAAATTTATTGATGCGATATGCCGATTAAGCAAACGAAAGCGCTTGCTCTAAGTCAGCAATGATATCTTCTGCATCTTCAATACCCACCGATAACCGAACCAGGCCATCCGTGATACCGGCTTCCTCTTTCTCTTCTTTAGATAATTTCGAATGGGTCATTGAAGCGGGATGCTGAATCAGGGTTTCGATACCGCCCAGCGAAACAGCCAAAAGAGCCAGATGGACATGATCCATTACTTTTTTGCCCGCATCCAGACCCCCTTTCACCTCAAACGACATCATTGCCCCCGGGCCTTTCATCTGTTTTTTGGCCAA
>CBETNY010000390.1:0-2445 GCA_965537275.1 uncultured bacterium
TTTATGAAGACGCTGATATGAATGCCGATTTCTACAAAAACTTTCCAATGGTATTTGATTCATTGTCAACCTACGACTCCACCTATCAATCGAAAGTGAGCAATCGAATTCAGTGGTCCAATCAATCCGGAAATCCGCAAACCGTGAACAAACCACTTCATCTGTACGCAGGTATCCGGTTTGATATTGTCCGGCAACATTTGGCCTATCAACAACTTGAAAAATCATATCAAAGCTCCATCCCTTTCGGGGGTATCCGATTAAATTTTTTTAAAGGAAGCTTTATCCAATCCGACTTCAAATATGTCATTGGTGGATATCACGGGGGTGATTTTACCCTTAAAAGTTCACTAAACCAATATTTGGGAACCGTTAAAAAAAACGTGGGACTTCTTGTCATTCATTTGGACATCATCAACCGGATGCCTGCATGGTATTTTTCCTATTTCCACTCGAACCGATTCAATTGGGAACAACTACTGAATAAAGAACATTGGCTAAACCTTGGGGTGTCCTATCAAATCGGGCATTTCGAAGCGGGCGCCCGATTAAACACGTTACAATCCTATACCTTTCTCAACTCTTCGGCTTCGGTTGTTCAACTTAACACCACCGGAACCCTGTTTCAATTGTATACCGACGGCGATTTAAAGCTGGGAAATTTCGGGGTCAATTTTCACCTGCTTCATCAGTCAAGCAGTATGCCACAATATATTCATGTACCCGCTTTCAGCGGAAAGCTGAACATCTATTACAAAAACTGGGTTTTCAAGAAAGCAGCCAAACTGCAAACCGGTTTTCAACTTTACTATTTCACGGCTTTTTATTCGGATGCCTATATGCCCGAATTGCGCCTGTATTATTTGCAAAACGAACAGAAGATTGGAAATTACTTATTTGTGGATGCCTACGCCACTTTAAAAGTCAAACGGCTTCGCTTTTTTGTGAAAGCAAATAACCTGTTGGGATATTTTGGCGAAGCGAAATACTACGATGCACCCCACTATCCATCAACGGAACCAGGATTTTTTTTGGGACTTGTTTGGCGCTTTCATAATTAATCGCCCCTACTCAAATCCACTTTTACTTTTCAATAAGTTGATCGAGCCACTTTTCCCATTCGGCCATCCCCTCCCCTGTTTTCACCGAAAGTTCGATAAAATGCATGTCGGGATTCACCTGCAACGCATACTTTTTGGTTTGCTCCACATCAAAATCGACATAAGGCAACAAATCAATTTTATTGATGATGCAAAGCTGGGAAGTTTCAAACATGGTGGGATACTTGATGGGTTTATCCTCTCCCTCGGTAACGCTAATCACCACCACCCTTTTGCTTTCGCCCAAATCGAAAAGTGAGGGGCACACCAGATTTCCTACGTTTTCAATAAAAAGCAACGAGCCGGCCTCGGGTTTCAGCTGTTTGATGGCATGGTTCACCATATCGGCATCCAAATGACAACCGTTTCCGGTATTCACCTGAATCACCGGTGCACCCGCCTGGTGAATTCGATTGGCATCGTGCATAGTCTGTTGATCGCCCTCGATGATATACATTTTTTGATGCGCCTTCATGTCATTGATGGTCGCCTCAAGCAAGGAAGTTTTACCCGAACCGGGCGAACTCACCAAATTTATTCCAATGATGTTGAGAGCCTCCAAATATCCTCTGTTTCTTTCGGCAGAGAGATTATTTTTTGACAACACATCAATTTCAAGTTGAATTTCATGACTATGCGTTGGCTGATGATCATGAGAGTGGTGATGATGATGTTCAGCCCCATGCATAGAATGGGTATGATTTTCACCGGGTTTGGTAAAAGTTATATGGTCTTCTTCGCCACATCCACAAGTGCCGCACATATTTGTATCTGTTAATTAATTAATTTTTATTAAGCTGTTGCAAAAGTAATTAAAATATCCTCTTTTTAATATCGTGACCCAGTTTTTCCGGTTAATTGTTATTTGAACTCAATTTGAATTGATGTTCCGGTTTGGAATTCGACCTTTTTGGCCGTATCTTCGTACCACTTACACTTAAGTTATTTTCGGTATGAAAAAACGTATTTCTTTAAAAGTGGTCTGCCCTTACTGCATGAAATCGCTCATGGATGAGGATCACTTACTCAATGGTTTTCCAAGCATCAAATTGAACATTAAAACGGAAAACGACCGCGGAACCATTCATTTGTGTTCGGTTTACGAATGCTTTGACCACCAGTCGGACATTCCCATCGAAAAAGGCGAAATTGTTGAGTTTAGTTGCCCGCATTGCAACAAAGAGTTATTGGTCAAAGAAGAGTGCCATCTTTGTGATGCCCCGATGGTTACCCTTTCGCTGGCAACCGGTGGACGGGTAAATATTTGCTCACGCCAAGGATGTTCGAATCACTACGTTGCATTTCAGGACTTGAGCACCGAGTTATCCAATTTTTTCAATTATTA
>CBETNY010000391.1:0-2445 GCA_965537275.1 uncultured bacterium
TTCGACAAGGTTTTTGTGCATATGGTGGATCGTTATTTTGCCAGGGAGCCCATCATCAATACCACGCCTTCCATTAAGAAATTGTTGCTTGACCGCGCCAACAAAATACGACCTTTACTCATTGGAAAGCCTGCTCCCGATTTGGTTTTGGTGGATACGGCGGGAAATTATGTGGGCTTCCGTTCAATCAAAAAGAAGTTTACGCTTCTGTTTTTTTGGGATTATCATTGCAGCATTTGCAAAAAAGAAATACAGCGGCTTATCCCTATTTATAAGGCCGATGCTGATAAGCTGGGGTTGGAGGTTTATGGTATCAATATTAATCCGGATTTGGATAAATGGAAAGAATCGGTCAGGAAACGCCGGCTGCCATGGGTGAATGTGAACGGGACCCATAGCATAAAAGGAGATTTTACCAAACTGTACGATATTCATGGTACACCGCAGCTTTATTTGCTTAACGCAAAAAAAGAAATCATTGCCAAGCAATTTTCTGTGGATCAGTTACGTTTAATACTCAATGAATATAATAAGAAAAAGAAATTAGATTAAATTGCTACGCCCAAAGGGCTATGTATTGAATTTTTTATACATTTATTGCCTTGAATAATAAAAATTTGTGGATGAAAAAGGTTTTACTCTTTTTGTTTATTTTATCATCATTTGTATTTGGAGCAAAGGCGCAATGCGTGGTGGGGAATTTTACCTATAGTTATCAGGATTGCAGTCAAATACAATTTGTTGATTCGTCGGTGGCGCGCCCTAATTACAACCTGGTGACATGGAGCTGGGACTTTGGTGATGGAGCCACCGCTACGGGCCAGACGGTGGTGCATACTTATACTCCCGGTGCAGATGTGGATGTCCGTCTTGTTGTTGTGGCCGATTCTTCAGGCGTTACCTGCTCAGATACGGTAGTAAAACATATTTTAGTTCACGCTTTACCAACCGTATATGTTCAGTCCGATCCAAATCCGACATGCATTACGGCCCCCGCTCACTTTTTCGGGACTTCGGGGCATCCTATAGTTAGCTGGCAATGGGATTTCGGTGATGGTACGTCCGATACCACCCAAAATCCTTATCATCAGTATGCTGCTGTGGGGAATTACAATGTTTACTTGCATATGACCGATACCAATGGATGTTCCAATGTCAATAGTCAACCTTTTGTTGAAGTGGTAAACGATGCCCCTGCTTTAAGTTTTACCTGGAACCTCGATCCGGCTGCTACCACTGATGATATAAAGTTTTATGGAAGTTCACCCGAAAACGTCAGTAAATGGCATTGGGATTTTGGCGATGGTGATACCTCCAACATTCAAAATCCAACCCACCGGTTTGTAGCAGTGGGCGATTATCCGGTTACCATGAGTATTGTGGTAGATGGAATCTGTACCAATGCAATCACCGATACTGTGCACATATATCCTTTGCCGGTTCCTGATTTTACTACCTCTCCGGTGTGTATGAACGACACTACCTTTTTTATTGATCAGTCAACAACCACCAATGGTTATATCAACACCTGGAAGTGGTACTTCGGAGATGGTGATAGTTTGATTGTCCAGCATCCGGGCGATCCCAATGTGTACCATATTTATACCAATCAAACCAATTATCAGGTAACACTTGTAGCCATCGATTCTGCCGGATACAGGAGAAGCATTACCAAGACCCTGGCAGTGAAATTAAAACCTGCTGCCGACTTCATTTTTAATGATACCTGTTATGGCCAACCTGTTCAATTTACCGATGAGTCGCTGTTACAGGGAGGGGCGGCTTTGGATAGTTGGTCATGGGATTTTGGAGACCCTGTTTCGGGAATCAATAACAGCGCTTCACTGCAAAATCCCACACATATCCTTTCCAATCCGGGAACTTATGGTGTTCAGCTTATCGTTGGCAACCTGGATGGATGTACCGATACCGCCTACCACGAGGTGGTTGTGGATTCGCTTCCTTTTGTAGATTTTAGCATTTCTTCCGACACCCTTTGTTTTGGAGAATCTTTTACATTCTCAGGCATTGGACAAGATATAAGTTTGTGGCATTGGGATTTTGGAAATGGTGATACGGCTACGTTTCAAAACCTGAATTATCAATATCCCTTACCGGGAACCTATACGGTTACGCTAACAGTGACCGATTTGAAAGGATGTAAGAACAGTCGTTCGAAAGAGATTACCGTGATTGCTTTACCCAAAGCCGGATTTAATTTTACAGGTACTTGTATTGGTGATTCAACGGCATTCATCGATCAGTCTACCAGCGAACCGGGATACGTAGCAAAATGGCAGTGGGATTTTGGAGATACCGCTTCCACAGCCAATCACTCAAACTCACAAAACCCGAGGCACCTGTACGGTAAGGTGAGCAGTTATGCTGTGCAGTTAATTGTAACTGACAATTATGGGTGTGTTGATACCAATAGCCGGTTTGTAA
>CBETNY010000392.1:0-2435 GCA_965537275.1 uncultured bacterium
TTTACAGGTTTTTACCAAAGCGTTGTCAGGTGTAACCAGGTTGGGTTTTGCGATGGCATCTTTCAGCGGAACAGCTAAGAAATCGGGATGGCGATAAGCCACCATTTTTCCAAATTCGCCATTGAGTACCATCTCAAAAGCTTTTACGCCAAATTGTGCCGATAAAACACGGTCGTAGGCAATGGGAACACCCCCTCTTTGAAGGTGGCCTAACACCGTTTCGCGCATGTCGTGTTTAAACCCGGCCTCTTTTAGTTCGTCGATTAAACGGCGAGCAATTCCTCCTAATTTGGGGTTGGCATATCCGACTTCATCATTTTCCTGGACAGCCATACCGCTATTTTTGGCATGAGCTCCTTCGGCCACAACTACTACGGCAAAACCCCGATCGCGTTTAAAACGCTTTTCAAGGGCTTCTTTCACCACTTGGATGTCGTAAGGCATTTCAGGAATCAGGCATACATCGGCACCACCGGCAACAGCTGCATTCATGGCAATCCATCCGGCTTCGCGTCCCATGACTTCCATAACAAAGACCCTGTTGTGGCTGGCTGCTGTGGTAACCAGTTTGTCCACAGCTTCGGTGGCAATTTCGACAGCCGTTTGAAAACCAAACGTGGAATCGGTTGATGAAAGGTCGTTGTCAATGGTTTTGGGAACACCAATGATGTTTAATCCTTTTCGATAGAGTTGTTCGGAAATGCGTTGCGAACCATCTCCGCCGATGTTGATCACGGCATCGATGTGCATGATTTGTAATTTCCTTATCATCTCATCCGATCGGTCTACGGAAGTCCATTTTCCGTTTTTGTCTTTAATGGGCCATGCAAACGGGCCACCTTTATTGGTTGTTTCAATAATGGTTCCCCCTTGAAAGTGAATCCCGGCAACTTTTTCGTTGTCTAAAACTACCACTTCGGTGGGCTCCCACAATACGCCATTAAAAGCCTGAATGCTTCCTAAAACTTCCCAATCCTTTTCCTGGGAAGCGCGATGCACTACTGCCCGTATTACGGCATTTAAACCAGGGCAATCTCCACCTCCGGTTGCTATTAATAATCGTTTCATTCGTTTCATTATTTTTAAAATATGATGCCTTTTTCAGAATTGCAAAAGTACACAAATAAAGCTATAAGAAACCAGTGGTGCCCATTTGTCATGTAAAAGCTTACCTATGTTGTAGGGGCTTCTTTGTAAAGCCTTTTATCAATCGTTTGAGAAATTCCAAGGCCATTGGCCTGATGTCCTTTCCAATCCTATTTTTCCGGCTTTAATACCGCCAATACATAATGTTTTTTGTTAAGGTATTTTTTTGCCGCCTTGCGTATATCACTCGCAGTGATTGCATTTACTTTTGAATTAAAAACGGCTTCAGAATGGATGGGTAATCCTTCAAAATCCAAATCCATCAATTTGTTTAACCAATAGCTGTTTTTGCGGATATCGCTTTCATGGCTTCTGATAAAGGTCTCTTTTACCTTTTTCAAGGTGAGTGCGTCAGGGCCTTCTTTTTTTATTTTAGCCTGCACGGAAAAGACCGATTTTACAAGACGTTCCACATTTTGAGGGGCACAGCCAAAGCCAAGCATCAATTGATACTCAGACTTGGGGTATTTTTTGAAGCTTGGAGAAACATAAATACCGTATGTCCCGCTTTCCTCTTCCCGTACCTTTTCGCGAAGCTCAATGTTCAGTGATTGGACCAGTGCGTTTACCAGCAAATTGTTATCATCATTGAACTGATATTTTCCTTTCATCACTAAGGCAACCTGACTTTGTGGTTCGCTGCCTTTATTGACATTTACACGTGTAATACCTTTGGGGAAAGGGGTGCTTCTGTCTTCCCAACTTAATGGGCCCTTTCCGGCAGGAACACTGGCAAGATATTTTTTTACCAGTCCTTTTAATTGGGCTGTGTCCACATTTCCCACGATAAACACTTTAAAGCCTGCAGCATGTTCGAAAAGCTTTTTATAGGTGAAATATAAATCGGTACGGCGAATGTTGTTAACCTGTTTTTCGGTTGGAATAACCACTACACGAGGCGAATGCATGCTGATGGCCTGGTATAGCGAATCGTAAAAGACCATTTGCGGATTGGCACTTAAATGTTTGATTTGATTTTTAAAATTATCAATCTCTTTACTGAATATTTTTTCGTCCTGGCGGGGATGGGTGAAGTATAAATATTGTAGTTGGAAAAGTGTTTCCAGGTCTTTAGGACTGGCATTTCCTTTAAATCCGTGCTGAAGTGACGACATAAATGGACTTAGCTCGACCGCTTTGCCCGAAAGCTTTTTTTGAAGATCAATTCCACTGAATTGTCCCAGGCCACTTTGGTCAATAATGTTGCTAAACACCCTGGTCATCACCACTTTGTTGTCAGGTAATAAAGAAGAACCACCGGCACTATAAGCACGATAAAGAACTTCATC